>DUUE01000096.1 GCA_012841735.1 Bacillota bacterium
GCCTTCCATGCCCTGCACTTCAGTGATATGCGTAATTTTACGGCTGCCGTCCCGCAGGCGGCTCTGCTGGACAATCACATCCACGGCGGAGGCAATCTGTTCCCGGATAGCACGGACAGGCAGTTCCATCCCGGCCATCAACACCATTGTTTCCAGGCGGGAAAGCATGTCCCGCGGAGAATTGGCGTGCCCGGTGGTAAGTGAACCGTCATGGCCCGTATTCATGGCCTGCAGCATGTCAAGAGCCTCTCCGCTGCGCACCTCTCCCACCACAATTCTGTCGGGACGCATCCGCAGGGCGTTGCGTACAAGGTCGCGGACTGTTACCGCACCTTTGCCTTCAATATTGCTGGGCCGTGTCTCCAGAGACACAACATGTTCCTGGTGCAGTTGCAGTTCGGCTGCGTCTTCAATGGTGACAATACGTTCGTCATGCGGGATGAATGAAGAGAGCACATTCAGTGTGCTTGTTTTACCGGAACCTGTACCCCCGGAAACCACAATATTAAGCCGCGCTTTGACTGCAGCTTCCAGGAAAGCGGCCATTTCCAGGTTCAAAGTATCAAAGTTGAGCAAATCGTCTATGGTAAAAGGTTCCCTGGCAAATTTGCGGATGGTGATGCTGGGTCCCACCAGCGAGATGGGAGGAATGACCGCATTGACCCGGGAACCGTCGGGCAATCTCGCATCAACCATGGGCGAGCTTTCATCGATCCGCCGCCCGATGGGGGCCACAATTTTCTCAATGATATGCATTACATGTTCATCATTACGAAAAACAATATCTGTCAATTCCAGTTTGCCGTTGCGTTCTACATAAACCTGCTGCGGTCCGTTTACCATTATCTCCGTGACCGATTCATCATTCAGCAGCGGGTGAATAGGCCCGAAACCGATGGCTTCATCCACAATTTCCGTAATAATACGCTGTTTCTCCCCCTTGGGGATAAAAGTTACCTCGCGGTCAATGGCTTCAGCCACCAGTTTCTCCAGGCGGGCCTGCAGCGGTTCCCCGTGCTCTCCTTCTGTCGCCTGCAGCCCCAGTTCTTCAATCATTTGCTGGTGAATTTTTATTTTCAGCCTGGAATAAGGATCGTTTTTTGCCGCCGGTTCCTGTTTTTTTTCCACAGCAACCAGTGTAGGTTTGTTCCCCTGACTTTCCTGCCGCTTCACACGCTCCAGACGTTCCAGCAGGGACATAGCCTGCCACCCTCCTTTTTATACCGATTTTTACAGACTGAAAATCCTGGTGATCAGGTTTTTCCCCTGTTTTTCGGCCAGTGTGAGCCGCTGACCGTTTACCGTCCGCTCCCCCAGGCGCCGGAAAGATCTGGCGATTTCGGCGGAAGCATGGCTGATGACAACCGGTATGCCTTTATTAATAGCGGAAATTACTGCTTTTTCATCGCTGATAATCTGGTGTGCCACGGTAATTTCCAGCCCTTTTTCCAGGTCGGGAATATCCACCCCCAGATCCTGATCGCTGCGGTTAAGCACGACACGTACTTTTTCCCGCATCTCCAGGCTTTCCAGGATATTAAGGCTTGTTTTGGCGTTTTTGATGGAAGCAATATCCCGCATCACCAAAAGCAGGATCTGGTCCGCAACTTCCAGTGACTGCAAAGTAATATCATTAAAAATTGACGGCGTGTCCACCACAAGATAATCGTAGGACCGGCGCAAAAGCGTGAGGATTGCCTCAGTATGTTCGGGAGCAACATAATCCGCATCCTGAGGAAACAAAGGTGCCGGCAGGATATCAATGCCGGAAAAATGGCGGATCAGAAACCCGTCCAACGTTTCCCCGGTAATGGTGCCGGCCTGCCGGACAAGATCACTGATATTGCTGCCGTCGTTCAGATTCAGCATGACGGAAATATCACCAAACTGCAGGTCAAAATCAAGCAGCGCCACTTTTTTCTTTTCCTGCTGCGCCAGCACCACCGCCAGATTGGTGGCTACAGTTGTTTTGCCCACCCCGCCTTTTCCGGAGAAAACTACCACTATCTGTCCCGGCTGCTTCGCTTCCTGCAAAGTTACACTGCTTTCTCCCGGCAATTGCCTGTTTTTTTCCGCGCCGGCCAGGGGCAGGCCTTCCGGCAGGGGAACGTGACCTTCCCGGATGCTGTGCAGCTGCTGCTGCCTGTGAACAGCCCGGATGGTTACCGCCATTTCCTCGCTGGAAAGGGGCTTGACCAAGTAATCGCGGGCTCCCGCCACCATGGCTTTTTTCAGGTATTCCGGTTCTCCCTGGATGGAAATTATAATTACCGCTGTCCGGGGGTAAAGCCGGGTTGTCATTTCCGTGGCGGTAATGCCGTCCATTCCCGGCATATTGATATCCATCAGGACCACGTCGGGCGCCAGTTCCGCGATTTTCTGCAGCGCTTCCTTCCCATCGCCGGCTTCACCCACAACCTGCATATCTTCTTCAAAGTATAACAGGCGGATAATATCTTTTCTTGTTTGCGGCACATCATCGACCACAAGCAATTTAATTTTTTCCATGTATTTCC
>DUUE01000064.1 GCA_012841735.1 Bacillota bacterium
AGACGATGAGCAAAAAGCCGGTAACAGTAATACAGGATGCCATGAAAATGCCCCAGTAGAGCGTTTTCTTTACCCGTTCAAACTGGCGTGCGCCATAATTATAACCCACAATGGGCTGTATCCCCTGGCTGATACCAAAGATGGGCATCATCATCAGGGTGTTGACGCTGTGAATCACACCGAAGGCGGAAATAGCCAGGTCCCCGCCAAAGGCCTGCAGGGAGCGGTTTAAAAACATGACAGTAAAGCTGGTGGAAATCTGTTTAAAGAAAGCGGGCGTTCCCACGGATAATATGTGCAGCACACGTGCCCGGGCCAGCTTGAAATACTGCGGGCGGATTTTGAGCAGGCTTTTGCCGCGCAGGTAGTAAGATGCCACCCAGAGGACGGTAACTACCTGGGAAAAGACTGTGGCAACAGCCGCCCCGCTGACTCCCATGTTGAAGCCGATAATAAGAATGGGGTCAAGGACAATATTAATCAATGCGCCGATGATCATGGACAGCATGGCTATCTTGGGGTTCCCTTCAGCGCGGATGAAGTTGTTCATTCCCAGGCTGAAAATCTGAAAGATAATCCCGCTGAAAATGATGCGCATATAATCTTCCGCATACGGTAAAATATCCTCGCTGGCCCCGAAGGCAGTGAGCAAAAACTTCAGGGATAGCAACCCGGCAAGCGTTATAACAACACCAAGAATTGCCAGCAGCACCATGGCGTTGCCAAGAACTTTCTCGGCCTCATCCTGTTCTTTTTCACCCAGGCGAATGGAAATGATGGCGGTGGCCCCGATGCTGACGAGACCGGTTAACGCCATGACAAGCATCATGACGGGGAAGCCGACAGTCACACCGGCAAGCCCCAGGGAACCTACGCCCTGGGCCACATAAATACGGTCAACAACATTGTAAATTGAAGTTACAACCATCCCCACAATGGCGGGGGCGGAAAATTTTAAAATCAGACTTGTAATTTTGCCTTCACCCAGCTGTCTTGTTGAAACCACGAAATAACCCTCCTATTAATACTCCAGGCCGGCTGGCCGGCCTGAAGCAGCTATTGGTTCGAAAACTAACAATTTGATTTTAAATCTTTATTGCTGAACTGTCAATACCTATTTTGCCTGGCAGCGGGAAATTAATTATTTGTTTACTGCCTTGTGCCCGGCCAAGAAAAAATCCCGGCTGTACCGGGATTGTGTTTTAATCGCGATAAATGGGCGTCAAGTCAATTATTGTACTGAAATTATAGGTTTTTTCGTCTATCTCCATTGGTGTTACTAAAATTGCCACAGGCTTGCGTGTTCCATCTTTGCAGGTAATGACCGTGTCAATAAAATCAATCCGCCCGGCGGCTGCCTGGCGTGCCTTATGGACGGCCTGCCGCCTTTCCTCCTCATCCGGGTAGGCCAGGTAGAACCAGCCGTGCGTGTTTACTTCATCCTGGGTATAACCGGTAATACGTTCCATCGCCGCATTGTAAATCAGGAATTCCCCTTCCTGCGTTGCCAGGGAAAAGCCGTCGCGGGCATTTTGAATTACCTTGTCCAGGATCAGCTGTATTTTCCTTCTTTCCTGTTCGGCCTGAAATCTTGCCAGTGCCGCGCCGATACTCCGGCCGATTAAGGTTAAAAACTCAATATCGTCCTCGCTGAAGTGATCCTCCCCGACAGCATTAAGCTGCAACAGCCCCACCGTATCCTCCTGAAAGCGGAGCGGTACCAGGGCAATGGATTTATAGCCCGCCTGGCCGCAGTGATTGCGAATGCGAAACGGCATGTCCTGCCTGGCAAGTTTGGCCGTCAAATCATTGATGTTGCCCGTGTAAAAAGTACCTGTTTCCGTAGCAAGCCCTGGGTTGAGATCGCCGCGGATCACACTGCCGCAGATACATTCCAGCACACCGTGCCCTTCCGCATCCTGCGGGGGGATGCCCCCCTGGTAACAGCAAAGCAGCGATTCCGACCTGATAAAATCATCGCTGAAACCGACAGTCTGCACATATGGATAATCATCGCCCCGGTGCAGGCGTATGCCGGCGGCGTCACACTGCATATGCCTGCATACAGTTTTCAGAATATAGGAAAGAACGGTATCCTGGTCATGCGGGCTGGCCAAAACCTGCAGGATATCCAGCATGACTGCACGGCGTCTTTCCTCTGCACGTATTTCCGTCACATCCTGACCGGTGCAGATGATTGAACTCACCTTGCCGTCCGCATCCATAATGTTGCTGTTGGACCAGACCAAAAGTCGCCTGCGCCCGTCCTTGCTTTGCCAGTGGTTTTCATATGTGAGCGGGAGAGAGTCCTCTTTCCCGCTTTGCAGCAGTTTTGCCAATACGGCGCGCATTTCATCCTGTTCTTCCGGGGGAACAAGAAACTCCGGTGTTTTGCCCAGTACTTCCCTGCGACTGTATCCGGATACTTGTTCACAGGCCGGATTAAATTCAGTGATCCGCCCCCTGTTATCCAGCATCATAATCAAAGATTCCACTGTCTGCAGCAATTGTTTCAGCAGTGCCTGGTTCTCTCCCGTGCTGACTGTTTCCTTTAAAGCCCGCACAGTAAGATGAAAATACTCATAAAGCGGATTCTTGTCGCCCATTGCTATCCTCCCTGCTGTAGCAAGGCTTTTTTACTCATTCACTTCTCTGCTGCTTCTGCAGAATCCTGCCGTTGGAACCGGCCCTGCCAAGTGTAATAAATCGTTAAGAAACAGCACATTTGCGGGGGGATAATCTGCGGCAGGAATTACTTCCTGCCGGCAAGAACTGATTAAATATTATAAGGAGGGAGACAAAATGCGTATCGGCATCATAAGTGACACTCATATTCCCACCAGGGCAAAGCACCTGCCTCCCGCCCTGTTTGATCTTTTGGCCGGTGTGGAACTGATTCTGCATGCGGGAGATTTTGTCACCATGAGCGTTGTGGAGGAACTGGAAACAATAGCGCCTGTAGAAGCGGTAGCCGGCAACATGGATCCCCTGGAGCTTCAGCGGCGTTTCGGCAGGAAAAAGACGCTGGTTTTGTCCGGTTTTCGCATTGGTCTCATTCACGGCGATATCGGCACAGATCGTGCCAAGACCCCCGAGCGTGCCCTGCAGGCTTTTGCGGACGACCGGGTGGACGCCGTCATTTTTGGCCACAGCCATCAGCCTTTCCTGCGCCGGGAGAACGGTATCCTGCTTTTCAACCCGGGCTCGGCCACAGACCGCCGCCGCGAACCGCGCACCTCCTGCGGGCTGCTTACCCTGGGCGAGACAATCGAAGCCCGGCATATCTATCTCTAGGGCCGGGGCTCTGTCAGTCCGTTTCGTAATACAGGGCGGAAACAGTTTTCACGGGGCGCATGGTCCCCTGCGGTGTCAGTTGTACACCGATCGCTTCCCCACCTTCCAGCAGGGCAAAAATTTTTTCCTGCTCCTCAAGGGGCCAATCCAGGGTACCCGGCAGGATATAAGTTATGCGGGCGGCGCCCCACTGTGCGGCGACATATTCCGCCATGGCTGCCTGTGCCGCCGCCATGGCCGCTTCACAAATGGCCTCGGCGCTGAAACGGGTAAACATGCCTGTTTTTTCTTCAGCCCAGGCAGCCAGTTCCGTGCCGCAGGTAGCCACGGCGGGGAAAACCCGCGTCCGGCCGGCCAGTGTTTGCCGCAGTGCGCTGCTGTGAAACGTCCGTCCGCCAATCTGTACATCATTCTCCCCCAGTGATTCAACGGCTGCCTCGCCAAACATTACCCGGGGGCGGGCAATGCGCTTTGCCTCTGCCAGCAACTCCTCCACTTCCCTGAGCAAGGCAGGCCTCTTTTGCAGCCGCATCCTTTCCGCAAACATGCCCAGGGGTGCATTAAAAGCAATCTTGTCCAAGATGATAATGTCCATCGCTTCTTCCCCTTTGTGTTAATGTTTTTCCTCCCTGTGGGGAGCGGGAAATGCTTTCACCCTGCTTTTGTCAGACAATTTCACAGGCTACGCACAGTTCCTGTGCCAGCACGCCCGCCTGCCGCCCCGTCAGGTCAAAACCGCGCCCGTCAAAAGCTTCCTGCGGCACGAGCAGCAGGTCATGGCGACGCCCTGCCGACACCTTCCGTGCCGCAGCCAGGAAATCTTGCACGGTGAGCAGCCCGGCGGCCTGAATTGACCCGCCGAAAAAGTTATTATCCACCTTGCAGACGGTAAGGTCCGGCAGGGCAAATTTGTCCGCTACCTGCCTGACAAGTTGCGCGCCAAAAGCGGAAGCCAAAACCAGCGGTCTTTTTGCCTGCCGCCCTTTGATTGCCCTCTCCATGGCGGCCACCCTTTGCGGGGAAAAATCATAGAGCATGACAAAACCGGGCGGCTCCATGGCCGTTTTTTTCAGTCTTGTCTGATACAGCCGCCCCCGGCGGGTAAAGGAAATGGCGGGATTTGCCGCCCGCCTGGCGGCCGTAAAGGCTTCCACGCGCGTGGACACTGCTTTGCCGTTTACTTCCGCAATCACATCCCCCGGCTGCAGACCGGCCGCCTGTGCCGGAGTTTTGGCCATTACTCCCCAGACTGTCGCCGCCAGGTTTTGCGGCACGCATGGTTCGGGAATGACAGGCAGCCTGAACCTGCCTGTCCCTTCCCGGGCAAAAGCAACAACTTCCTCCCATAATGACAGCGGAAACCGCAGGTCCTGCGGTGTTTTTGCCGTGTAGCCGGGCAAAAAAAGCCGGACGGTCAGGGCGCCGTGTCCGGCGAGAAAACTGACTGTTTCCTCCATGTCCCGCCAGCCTGTCAGGTGGAGCATGGCCACCAGGCTGCCGTGAAAAGGAATACTGCTTTGGGCGAGGGCGGCCACCGCCTGCGGAGCACGATTTACTTCATTGTCCTGCATCAGCAGGCGCCGCCCGGCCGCCGTGACGCTGTTCAGGGAAACTGTAACTTCCAGCGGCATAAGCCGTTCCAGCTCTGCCACCAGCTGCGGCGACAACAAGGTGGCATTGGTGGTAATGGCAATGGTTGTCCGGGGCAGCAGGGAGCGCACAAGTTTTAAAATTGGCATGATTTCAGGATGGGTGAAGGGCTCCCCCTCAACCAGGCGTGTGGCCGATTCGCCGATAACCACTTTTTCCCGCGGGTCCAAAAACTGCGCCAGTTCCTCCACTTTGGCCAGGGAGAGCGGCGGCAGCCTGTAAATCTGCACACCTTCCGGGTTCTGCCTGTGGCTGCAAAAAACACAACCGACATTGCAGCGGGAAGTCAGCGGCAGGATATTTTTTCGTACCGCTTCCAACAGGTAAGAATAGAAATCACCTGGCATGCTCTTGCTCCCGCAGCTTTGCCGCCAGCCGGTGGCCGATTTCCGTAATATCGCCGGCGCCCATGGTGATAATCAGGTCTCCGGGACGGGCAATCGCCAGCACATGGGCAATAATCTCTTCCGCTTCATCCAGTTGGGTGACATGAACTCCGTGCGCGCGCATCCTTGCCGCCAGCTCACGAGAAGATACGCCTGCCAGCGGCAGTTCACTGGCGGCATAAATCCGGTGCAAAATAACCCTGTCGGCGGCATGAAAAGCCCGGGCAAATTCTTCCAGGAACCATTTTGTCCGGCTGAAGCGGTGCGGCTGAAAAACAACCAACACCCTTTCCGTCCCGTCGGCACGGGCGGCCTGCAGGGTTGCACGGATTTCTGTGGGGTGATGGGCATAATCGTCCACCACTGTAATGCCGTTGCCCCGGTACAGGAACTGAAAGCGGCGCTCCGCTCCGCAGAAATTGGCCAGGCCTGCCTGCACCCGGGAAAAATCAACCTGAAACTCCCCTGCCACCGCCACGGCAGCCAGGGCGTTAAGGACATTATGCAGGCCGGGAACAGCCAGTGTAATCCGCCCCAGGGGCCCCTCCGGCCCCACAACCTGAAAACGGCTGCCCCAGCCGGCATGCTCCACACCGGCGGCACGCCAGTCACCCGCAGTCAGCCCGTATGTAACAATTTTTTTCAGATGTGAGGGGTACATGTCCCGCAGGTACCGGTCCTCCGCATAGAGGACGGCAGTCCCGCCGGGGACAATATTATTCAGGAATTCTCTGTATGCATCCAGCAGCAGCTGGAAGTTGCCCTGGTAATGCTCCAGGTGATCCGCTTCCACATTGGTAACCACGGCCAGCCGGGGGCGGTAGCGGAGGAAAGTGTTGTCGCTTTCATCCGCTTCGGCAATGACAATCTCAGATTTGCCGATGCGGGCATTGCCGCCGAAATTCGCCAGCACGCCGCCAATGAAAGCCGTGGGGTCCAGCCCGCCTGCCGTCAGCACCGTGGCAATCATGGAGGTGGTGGTCGTCTTGCCGTGCGCCCCTGCCACGGCAATGCCGAAACGGCCGTTGATAAAACGTGCCAACAGTTCTGAACGGTGCCAGACAGGAATACCGCTGCTTTTGGCGGCCTGCAGCTCAATATTGCCGAAAGGGATGGCTGTTGAGTAAACAACCAGCTCTGCTCCGGCAATATGTGCCGCATCATGGCCGGTATATACAGTGGCCCCCTGTTTTTTTAATTTTTCTGTAATGGGGCTTTGCTTGATGTCGGAACCGCTCACCCTGTATCCCAGGTCCAGGAGCACTTGCGCCAGCGCACTCATTCCGTAGCCGCCAATACCTATAAAATGAAGATGTTTGATCCGCTCAAGCAAAAAACATCCCTCTTTTCGTTTTTCTGTCAGCCCCGCTTTTACAGGCGACAGGCAGTCACCTGCGCTGGATTTGCAGCATCAGAGGTTTTCCCGCGCAAAAGCTTCCGGAGGTGTTCAATTCGGCAAAGTATCCTGTCGTTTTCTGTGATGATTGTGACTTTTCCCGCTGTCGAAAAAAGAAGCTCTTTTTTATGCAATGTTTTTATGTTAAGTTAATTAAAACCGGCTGTTGCTGAATTTGCAATATTTTGTTCATATTTTCAGCCGCCGGCAGCGCCACTAATCCACAGTATCCACATAGTTATCCACAGAAATAACCCCATTATTAACGGTTTGTTAAGAAAGTATCCACATTATCCACAGTTTGTTACCATAACTAGTAACTTTTCTTGCTTGCCGGGACGGCTACGATGAATGCCGCATCATGTCTAAAACAGGATCTGCATTTAAGTCGAGTCCTGCGAATTGCCGCCTGCAGAAACTGTCCCAGCCGGCCGCTGCCACCATGGCCGCATTGTCTGTACAAAGCGAAAGCGGCGGGTATAAAAGCATGCGGCCTTCTGCCGCAAGCGCCGCAGCCAGCCGCTCCCGCAGCAGCAGGTTGGCGGCAACGCCACCCGCCAAAAGTACAGTTTTTGTTCCTTTTATCCTGGCCGCCAGGCAGGTTTTTTCCAGCAGAATATCGACCACAGCCTGCTGAAAACTGGCAGCCACATCGGCGACAGGCGGTTTTTGTCCTTTTTGTATTATATTATGCACCGTGTTAATAACCGCAGACTTTAAACCGGAAAAAGAAAATGCCAAGACATCATCCTGGCCGCCGAAAGCCCTGGGAAAAGTAAAAGCAGCTGCATTGCCTTCGCGGGCGGCCAGTTCAACGGCCGGTCCTCCCGGGTAACCCAGCCCCAGCACCCGGGCAATTTTGTCAAAAGCCTCTCCTGCAGCGTCGTCCCGGGTGGAAGCCAGCAGTTCCGTCTCACCCCGTGCCTGAAGGTACAGCAGGCTGGTATGCCCGCCCGAAACCACCAGGCAAACGGAGGGAAATTCCACTGTATGCACCAGGTAATTGGCGGCCACATGTGCCAGCACGTGATTGACGGCTACCAGCGGTTTCCCCGTGGCATAGGCCAATGTTTTGGCCGTATTCACTCCCACCAGGAGGGCGCCCACCAGGCCGGGTCCCCGTGTCACGGCAATACAGGCAAGATCGGCAAAAGTGCAGCCTGCCGCCGCCAGCGCTTCCTCAATCACCGGATTGACCAGCTCCAGGTGTCTGCGTGAAGCAATTTCCGGCACCACACCGCCGAATTTACGGTGGATATCCACCTGGGAAGCAATAATATTACTTTTGACCTGCCGCCCGTCAGCCACCACGGCCGCCGCCGTCTCATCGCAGGAAGTTTCTATCCCCAAAATTAATTTTTCTTTCATTCCACCACCCCCGCACCGCTCGCCCCCGGGCAGATGCGCCTGCCCCGGGCTTTCAGTCGCATTTCAGTTCTGCGAGCCACATGATGAGTGCATCCTCATCATGATAATATTTTGGCCGGATCCCGCAGGAGACAAAACCAAACTTTTTATAGAGCTCCTGGGCCCTCAGATTGGAAACGCGCACCTCCAGGGTCATGCGTCTCGCTCCCTTGCCGGCTGCTTCCCTGATCAAATGGGCCAGCAGCGCTTTGCCGATTCCCTTCCCCTGCCAGCCGGGACTGACCGCCAGGTTGGTCAAATGGGCTTCATCCAGGACAACCCAAATGCCGCCGTAACCGATCACTTCGCCTTCCGCCAGGGCCACATAGTAAGAAGCAAAACCATTGTCAAGAATTTCATTGATAAAAGCATGTTTTGTCCAGGGAGTTTGATAGACTTTTTGTTCTATTTCCGCAACCGCATCCACATGGCAGAATTTCATTTGTTCAATGGATACAGTCACCGGCTTTTTCCTCCCTCACCGTGTGCCGCCCTGTATTTTAGTTCCGCTTCCGACTGGCGCAGATAACGGGGAGCCAGCTCGCGCCAGGAAACAGCCTCGCCGCGGGCAAGCTGTAAAAGCCCCAGGCGCGCCACTGTGGCGGCACGGCAAATGGCCGACTCCGGGGGCATAAAACATGCCTGCTCACCCAGGCTTCCGCAGATGAGCTGCCGGTAAACGGGGACGGCGTCACCGACAAAAAGAATTTTTTCACCGTAAGCCTTCACTTTTTCCAGCAGTGCGGGCAAAGCCGCCGCTTTATCCTCTACAAGCCGCTGCAGGGAATCGTCGCCGCGGAAAAGGGATGTATAGACCTGCCGGCGCCTGGCATCAAGGATGGGACAAATGAGGCCGTCAAACCACGGGTGCTGGGCGGCCAGCGCTTCCAGGGTGGAAATCCCGCACAGGGGTATATTCAGTGCCTGGCCCAGCGCTTTGGCCGTAACAATCCCGATACGCACTCCCGTAAATGAGCCCGGGCCGGCGGCAACGGCTATCCCGTCCAGGGCGGCAGGCTCCAGGCCGCAGTCTGTGAGCATGGCCGCCAGCAGCGGCAGCAGCCGCTGGGAATGGGTTTTTTTCACCTGCAGTGTATATTCCGCCACCACTTTTTCTTCTGACGACACTGCCACGCTGCATACCAGTGTTGCCGTGTCAATACCAAGCACAAGCATTTTTTCAGCCCCCCGGGTTTAATGCCCTGATTATTTCCTGATGGCGGGCGTCGTCGCTGCTGAAAGTAATTCTTCTCACAGCAGGACCCTCCTGCCTGAGAGACACTGTCACTGCCGGCAGGTCAAAAAAGCCGGGAAATTTATCGGCCCATTCCAACAGGCAGACACCCTCGCCGAAAAGATATTCCTCCATGCCCAGTTCGAACAGTTCATCGGCCGCGTCCAACCGGTATAAATCAAAATGATAAAAAGGCAGGCGACCCTGGTGCACATGCAGCAGGGTAAATGTGGGACTGGTGATGGGCGTGCGGACGCCAAGCCCCAGGCCCACCCCCCGGGCAAAAACAGTTTTCCCCGCTCCCAGTCCGCCGGAGAGGAGAATAACGGCACCGGGGAAAAGCTGCTCCCCCCAAAACCTGCCCAGATTTTCTGTTTCTTTTTCCTCACGGGTAACAATTACTCGTTTCAAGCTGCAACCACCTTTAAAAATGACGATAACCTGCAAACACTAATTCTACCCATTTCCCCGTTTTCGTAACCATCCGGAGCCGGTTTTCTTCCGTCAGCAGCCCCAGCTGATAAAGCGGCTGTCCGAAATGCTCCCTGTAAGCTGTGGCTAAATCGTTAAAGGTGGCTTCCGGCACTGTAAACAACAATTCATAATCTTCACCGCCGTGCAAAGCAAAATCCAGCGGAGAGCGACCTGCCGCGGCGGCCACCGCCCGGGCCGCGGGATGCACCGGTATTTTCTCCTCAAACAATAAAGCGCCGCAGCCGTTGGCTTCCATGATCTCCCTGATATCTTTCAGCAGGCCGTCGGACATATCCATGGCTGCGGTAACAGCCCCACCGGCAGCAAGCCATTGCGCTTCCCGCACCCGGGGCTGCGGCCGGAAATGGGCCTCAAGGACGGCGGCACGCGTTTTGCCGTCGCATGGTATGTCCTGCAAAAGCAGGACCAGGCCCGCCGCCGAGGC
>DUUE01000216.1 GCA_012841735.1 Bacillota bacterium
GAGGAAAGAACACAACTATTCCGGGACCTGTTAAAAGGGAAAACGCCAAAGCGCGTTCCTTATACCACTGCTCCTTCCATGGAGTATGTGATCCAGTATGCCGGCTATGACTTGGAAAAAACTCTGTGGACACTGAAAGACCTGGACACAATCTATGATAAGTTTTGTGCAGAATTTCTCTCAGACACAAACCCGGTAGGTACTTACAGACTGCCCACTTTTTATCAGCTTCTGGGGTCCAAAGCTTTCGTCATGGGTTCCGGTGGCTTTATGCAGCACCCTGAAGTAGTGGGGCTTATGCCGGAAGAGTATGATGAATTTATTGCTTCACCGTATGACTGCATTGTTAATACCATCCTGCCCAGGCTTTATACGGCGCTGGATGCGGAGCCGAGCCAGAAAGCCCTGATGCTGGCCAAGGCATATCGTGCCTATCTTGATGATTTCGGCGCCATTGCGGCGGTGCGGGCCAAAATGCAGGAGAAATATGGCTATGCCATGATTGCGGCAGGCTTTACCATTGCGCCTTTTGATTATATTTCCGACTTCCCCAGAAGTTTCACGGGCATTTCCGGAGATATCCGCCGCAGGCCGGAAAAGGTCCTGGCTGCCTGTGAAGCTGTGACCCCCCTGCTGGTGAAAAAAGGTGCGCTCCCGAAGAGTGTTGAATACGGCTATATTACCATTCCGCTGCATATGGCGCCATTTATGCGGGAAAAAGATTTCGAAAAATTCTACTGGCCCACCTTTAAAAAGCTGGTGGAAGAGTTGTCGGCCAACGGCCATAATTGCAACCTCTTTGTCGAACAAGACTGGATGCGCTACCTCGATTACCTGAATGACCTGCCCGAAAATACCATTATGCGTTTTGAGTTTGGCGATCCCAAACTGGTTAAAGAAAAAGTGGGCAAAAAACATATAGTTTCCGGGTTGTATCCCATTACGCTGCTGCAGACCGGAACGAAAGAGCAGTGTGTGGACAAGGCCAAGGAATTGCTGGATATCCTGGCACCGGGTGGCAAATACTGGTTTACTTATGACAAATCTGTTCTCACCATTGACAAAGATGGCCGGATTGCGGAAAACTTAAAAGCCGTCACCGAATATATCTACGAAAACGGCAAGTATTAAGGGAGGGAACTGTATGGAAGCCAAATATTACCTGACCTGGGAGGATTACAAGAAAAAGTTCCCCGAACTGGAGGAGCGGCCAGCAGAAGTAGTTGCTCCCAAACTGCAGTCCAGTGAAGATTTAATGTTTAATTTTATTGTGGGACTGCTGATGTAAAGACAAGCAACTGACAGCCGCTGCCGGAACACCCGGCAGCGGCTGTTTGTTGGTGTGTCCGGCAGGAGTGCCCCGTTTCCCGGCCGCGGGCAACTGTTTAAACCCTGCATTGAGTGCAAAGGGAAATTGCATAAGCGGTTAAAAGCGTTTATGATAATATAATGCCGGGAAAGCTTTTGTGTACCGGATTCTTTTGGCCGGTGCGGGAGCATAAAATAACAACATGAGAGTCGGGGTGGGTTACTTGAGCGGTTTGGCAGGCGAAGGATGCGATATTCTGATCCCGCAGGAAGAAAGAAAGCCTGTGTCCGAAATAGAAAAAAGCCTGGTGAAAAAATTCAGGCGTTCCATCTGGAGTAAATTTACCAGGGCCATCCGGGACTACCGCCTGGTGCAGCCGGGGGACAAAATTGCGGTGGCTGTTTCCGGCGGCAAGGACAGTATGCTGATGGCCAAACTATTTCAGGAGCTTAAGCGCCACAAACAATTCGCTTTCGACCTGGAATTTATCGCCATGGACCCGGGATACCATCCGCAGATCCGTGAACTGCTGGTGGAAAACTGCAACTATCTGCAGATTCCCATCCGCCTTTTTCGTTCTGAAATCTTCCGCATTGCGGAAAAGGTTGCCGGGGAATATCCCTGCTATATGTGTGCCAGGATGCGCCGGGGAGCGTTATATGCCAAAGCCCGGGAGCTGGGTTGCAACAAGCTGGCGCTGGGGCACCATTTTGATGATGTGATTGAAACCAACTTGCTCAATATTCTCTGTGCCGGTACCTTTAAGACCATGCTGCCGAAACTGAAAGCGCAGAATTTCCCCGGAATGGAACTCATCCGGCCGCTGTATTATATAGACGAAGAGGCCATTATCAGTTATACCTCATACAGCGGCATCTGGCCCCTTAACTGCGCCTGTATGGTGGCGGCCAAAAAAACGGGCAATAAACGTTATGAGGTGAAAAAGCTGATCAAAGAGCTGGAAAGGAATTTCCAGCAGGTGCGAAAATCTGTTTTCCGCGCCGGCGAAAATGTCCATCTTGATGCTGTTTTGGGCTGGAAAGCAAAAGGTGTCAGGCATCACTACCTGGACACGTATGATAAACAGTAATGCAAAAAAAAAGCCCGGTTTACCGGACTTTTTGCGGCTTCAGGCCGTCAGGGTGCCTCACGGCGGCGCCCGTAAAGCACACCGGCAACCAGGGTCATGGTGTTGGGGCCGTTGTTATATGGCAGCCCGTTTTTTTTCATCAGTGACATAACATCTATCCCGTAGGCTTCACAGGAAACGATGGCATCCCGCGGGTTCCTGCAGGGTTCGCCTGCAGCATAAGTGCATTCTGCGCATAAACGACAGCCGCCCGCCCCCAGGACCAGGACGTCTTCGGTTTCTTCCAGGCGGCGTTTCAGCGCCACCAGCCGCCGGCCGAAATCGCTGCCTCCTTCCTGCATGCCCCGCCAGTCAAAGCTGTTTTTTAATGCATAGATATGGTAGATGAGAATAAATTTTGTATATTGCCGGAATGTGCGGGTGCTTTCCGCCAGCGAACCCACTGCAGGCGGGCAGGTCCAGTTTTTATTGTAATTGCCGCACGTATTTTGTTCACACAGCCGCCGCACTTCTTCTTTTATTTCAATGCTGTCCACGGGAATTTCTTTGTAGCGGGGGAAAAACTCTTCAATTATAGTAGTTATTTCTGTCATCTGATCGCTCCCGGAAAGATTTTAGTGTTGTTGCAGACCCGTTGTTTTATTGTAAAGGTGAAGGGGCTTCCTGTCAAGCAAAAGGAAAAGCCTGCAGCAGGGAATCCGCCCGGGGCTGCAGAATGATTACAAAAGATGGCACTGGCGTTCTGCAATGTGCCGGTTGCAAAGGAGGATACATGTATGGGAAAAGCTGATCTGGCATTGGTGGAACGGCTGGAAGACAAAGCTGTGGATATACGCAAACAGTTGTGTGACATGACCTGCGCCATCGGACATGCACACCTGGGAGGTTCACTCTCCCTGTGTGATATTGCCGTGGCTCTCTACTATCATTTCCTGAAATTTGACCCTAAAAACCCGAAAGCGCCGGACAGGGACAGGTTAATTTTAAGCAAAGGGCATTCCGGCTGCCTCTTTTACAATATTTTTGCCGATCTCGGCATGTATGAGAAAGAATTTCTTTACCACGGATACAACCGTATCGGCGGCAAATTCGGCCAGCACCCCAACCGCAAATACATTGAAGGTTTTGAGGCATCCACAGGCTCGCTGGGACACGGCCTTTCCCTGGCCTGCGGTATTGCCTTTGCCGGTCGCATGGACAGGGCGCCCTGGCGTGTATACTGCATTACGGGGGACGGGGAATTACAGGAAGGTTCCAACTGGGAGGCCATTATGTTTGCCGGTCATCACCGGTTTGGCAACCTGGTAGCCATTGTGGACAGAAATTACCTCCAGGGCAACGGCAGGACGGAGGAAACCGTCAGCCTGGAACCGCTGGCGGATAAATGGAGGGCATTCGGCTGGGAAGTGATTGAAATTGCCGACGGCAATGATATGGAACAAATCGTGGAAGTTTTCTCCTCCCTGCCGCCGGTAGAGCCGGTCAAACCGCAAAAACCAATCTGTATTATTGCCCATACAGTCAAAGGCAAGGGAATTGCTTTTATGGAAAATGAAGAAAAGTGGCATGCAGGCGGCTTAAGCCCGGAAAAAAGGGATGAATGC
>DUUE01000234.1 GCA_012841735.1 Bacillota bacterium
ATTTTTTCAGTATGCTTTTTTAGAAGGGGGTATGTGTATGAAGCAGAGGACATTAAAGCCGGAAGAACTGCGTTTTCACTGTGACCCGGCACAATTTGAATTTGAAACAACGGAAAACGTAGCACCGCTGGAGGGAATTATCGGCCAGGAAAGAGCAGTGCGTGCCATGGAATTCGGCCTGACAATTAAAAGGCACGGCTATAATATATTTATGACCGGGCAGACCGGAACAGGTAAAAATTCCTATGTCCAGACTCTTGTCAGTGAAATTGCCGCCGGAGAAGAAGTGCCTCCCGACTGGTGTTATGTCTATAATTTTGCCGATCCGGGGCATCCCAAAGCTTTATGCCTTCCCAACGGGCGGGGGTCCGTTTTCGTCCGGGAAATGGAGGAACTGGTTGAAGCTTTAAAACAGGAAATTCCCAAAGCTTTTGATGCAGATGACTATGAAAGGCAAAAAGCAGAACTCTTTCGCCGTTTCCAGGAAAAACGCTCTCAACTGCTGGAACAAGTGGCACAGATGGCGGAAGAACAGGGTTTTATCCTGAAACGGGCCAGTACCGGCTTCGTTACTGTCCCGCTAGTGGACGGCAGAGAAATCACCAATGAAGAATACGAGCAATTACCGGAAGATGTTAAGGAAAATTTGGAACGCAAATCCAGCGAACTGCAGCTTTCCGCCCTGAAGATTATTCGTCAGGTCCAGGCGGCAGAAAAAGAAATGAAAGAACGAATAAAGGAACTGGAGAACAGAATCGGCCTTTTTGCTGTAGGTTATCTGATTGACGAGCTCATGGAACGTTATGCCGATAATCCTGACGTGATTGCCTACCTGGAAGCGGTCAGCAAAGATGTGCTGGAGAATCTGGATGATTTCCGGACAGAGCAAACAGAGGAAGTACCTTTCCCTTGGCTGAGGCGCAAGGAAGATCCCGGTTTTAAATATCGCGTCAACCTTGTGGTGGACAACAAGGACACCCGCGGGGCACCTGTTATCGTTGAGAACAACCCAACTTATTACAATTTGATCGGACGGGTGGAATATGAAAACAAACTGGGCATGGTCACTACCGACTATACCATGATTAAATCCGGTTCCCTGCTGAAAGCCAACGGTGGCTATCTGATCCTGCAGGCCCGTGATGTGCTGACCAACCCGGGTGCCTGGGATGGCCTGAAGCGTGTGCTAAAAACCAGGGAAGTAGTGCTGGAAAACTTGGGTGAACAGTCCGGACTGCTGGCCATGTCAACCTTGCGGCCGCAGCCCATTCCCATCAATGTGAAAGTAATCCTGGTGGGCAGCCCCGAACTGTATCAACTCTTATACGACCTGGATGAGGACTTCCGCAAACTCTTTAAAATAAAAGCCGATTTTGATACCGAAATGAACGCCAGCAGGGAAAGAATGACCCAAATGGCCAGTTTTATCGCTTCCCACGCGGAAAAAGAAGGAGTACGTCATTTTGATCGCAGCGGTGTTGCCAGGCTGGTGGAATACAGCGCCCGCTTGGCCGACCACCAGTTGAAATTAACGACACGTTTTAATGAAATTGTGGAAATTATTTATGAGGCGGATGCGTGGGCGGCGCTGGAAGGCTGTAAATTGATCAGCGGCAGTCATGTGCAGAAAGCTATCGCGGAAAAAATTTACCGTTCCGACAAGTATGAAGAAAAAATGCTGGAACAGTTGGCGGAAGGCACGCAGCTGCTTGATCTTGACGGAGTCAAGGTGGGCCAGGTAAACGGTCTCTCCGTTTTAAACAGCGGCGATTATGTTTTCGGCAGACCGTCACGCATAACCGCCGTTACTTACCTGGGCAGGGAAGGAATTATCAATATTGAACGGGAAATAAAAATGAGCGGCCGCATCCATGACAAAGGTGTGCTGACGCTGTCCGGCTACCTGGCGGCCAAATTTGCCCAGAAATTCCCCCTGTCCCTTTCCGCCAGCATTACTTTTGAGCAGCTCTATTCCGGTGTAGACGGCGACAGCGCTTCCAGCGCGGAATTGTACGCCATTCTTTCCAGCCTTTCCGATCTGCCGCTGCGGCAGGACATTGCCGTCACCGGCTCGGTCAATCAGTTTGGCGAAATCCAGCCCATTGGCGGCGTTACATGCAAGGAAGAGGGCTTTTTCAAAGCCTGTAAACTGCATGGGCTGACCGGCAGGCAGGGCGTTATGATTCCGGTACAAAACATCAAGCACTTGAATTTAAATGACGAAGTGGTGGAAGCTGTAAAAGCAGGCCGGTTTCACATTTACCCGGTTGCCATGGTGGAAGAGGGCATCGAGATTCTGACGGGAGTAAGCGCCGGGGAGGCTGACGCTGAAGGCAATTATCCGCCGGATACGGTATTTGGCTGTGTCGCCGCCAAACTTGCGGCTTACAATAAGTTGCTGCAACAAGCTAAAGGTGACGACGAAGAGCAGGGCGAATAGCACCGGGCCTTATACACTTACTTGAGTTTGCAGGTACAATTGGTTACAATAAGGTTACAATAAAGTCGAAAAAAAGGCAAAAGGCGTCCGAGGGAAGGTTGCAAAAACGTGAAAGCATTATCTGTTGAGGATTACCTGCAAAACAGCAAGGACTTCTGTCTGATTGATGTCCGCTCACCGGGAGAGTATACCGAGGCTCATATCCCTGGAGCGGTTAATGTCCCCCTTTTTACTGATGAAGAAAGGGCAAAGGTGGGTATTGTCTACAAGCAAGAAGGGACCGACCGGGCGAAACAGGTCGGTCTCCGGTTTGTTGCCGCACGCTTGCCGCAGATGGTGGAGCAGATTCTGGCTGCAGCAGGGGAGAAAAAAATAGCTGTTTATTGCTGGCGGGGCGGCATGCGCAGCCGCAGTGTGAGTCACCTTATGGCGGCGCTGGATTATCCGGTGTACCAGCTGACAGGCGGTTATAAAGCTTTCCGCCGCCATATCAACCGGTTTCATGCAACATATAAAATTGAAGTCCCGGTTTTTGTGCTAAACGGTTTGACGGGAGTGGGGAAAACACGGATGCTGGCACTGCTGGCGGAGCGAGGCTACCCCGCGCTTGACCTGGAGAGTATGGCCAATCACCGCGGATCCGCTTTTGGTTCCGTGGGACTGGGAGCACCGCGCAGCCAGAAGGACTTCGACGCGCTTTTGGCCTTGGCGCTTATGGAAAAAATAGATGCCCCCTGCCTAATTGTGGAAGGCGAAGGCAGGAGAATTGGCCCGGTGCATTTGCCGGATTATTTCTATAAGGCTATGGAAGAGGGGCCCCATATCCTGCTTGTGGCCGACCTCAATGTACGGATGGAACGAATTGTATCGGAATACCGCGGTTGCGGCGATACGTCGGAAGAACTGGCTGCGGCAGTTTACGGCCTGCAAAAAAAACTGGGGAAAGCAAAATGCGATGCACTGGCGGAAAAAATCCGCAACCGGATGTATGATGATGCAGCCCTGCAGTTGTGCCGTGACTATTATGATCTTTACTACCGTGACTCACGACGGTCAAGTGAAGATTATCTGGCCATTATGGATGTAAACGATCTGGAACGGGGGGCGGAAAAAGTTGCAGCAATTATTACGGCTTTCCTGGCCGGAAAGAAGGCTGGCGAAGG
>DUUE01000223.1 GCA_012841735.1 Bacillota bacterium
CCCGATAATGTCAACTCATCTTCCGGACGTTGAGCCCACTCGTTGGATACCCACCCTTTTCAATGCCCTTTTTAACCGAATAAAGTGCTGTGAACGATACTCTGGTCGTTCTACGTTTGCTCTTGGAGGCACTGTAAAGTTTAAGTAGGTAAAAAGAGGTCAAGAAGAGAAATGAGACCTCAACAAGGATGTTCCGAAGAACGTCCAACTCCCGCCCAAAGGAGGATGAGGTCTCGTGTTTAAGATTCAACAATTGGTATCGGTATTCCTTCAACTTGTCACAGGAATAATGAATGTATTGGCATCAGCAAAAAGTTTGGAAGAGTTGGAGGAGAAAATCCAAAGGCTGGTACAAAGGATTACAGGCCAGTTGCTGGAATGGTCACTAAGCGAGATAGATGCTCGTTTAGCAAAAGACGTGGACCCGGGTAAATATGAGAATAAGGGTGTCCGCTCAAGAACCCTGGTAACAACCGTAGGAGAAATCGAGATAAAACGAAGATATTATCGTGAATTAGAGACCGGGAGAAACTGTTTTCTTTTAGACGAAACCCTGGGTCTGGAACCGAGGAAGAGAATCAGTCCCAGACTTGAGAGAATGATGCTTGAGATGGGAACAGAAACTACCTTCCGGAAGGCATCCACCCTGCTGGAATATCTGGTCCCGGGAGTTAGCCATATGACAGTATGGTCTGAGGTTCAGCGGGCTGGAGCCAGGGCTAAAAAAGAAGCTGAAGAAATTCGCGCTGAAGTATTCGAAGACGGAGTGATTCCAAACGGCAAACGGATTGTAGAAAGGCTAAATATCGAAGCTGATGGGGTAATGATTAAACAACAACGGTCGTCCAGGCGGCAAGAGGAAATAAAACTGATAGTAGCCTACGAAAGCAAAGAAGAAGGTAGACCACTAGTTAACCGTAAGACCGTTGCAGGATTAGCAGACGGCAGCACCATATGGGAACAGGCCAGTGCCAAATTTGGTCGGGAATGGCGGTTAATAGGCAAAGAAGATATTCGAATCGGCGGTGACGGTGCGTCCTGGATCAAAGAAGGGCTGGAGGTATTTCCCGGGGCTACTTATCAATTGGATTTATTCCATTTGCGAAGGAGACTTACCGAAGCCCTTGGTTTTAACGGTGATTATTATCAGGCAGTAGCGGAGAAAATCTTGGAGTTAGATAAGCAGGGTTTAGAAGAAGTCTTTAGCCATATTCTTAAGAGCACTCGTGAAAGAACCAGACGAAAGCGAATAAGGGATTTAAGGAACTACATATTGGGTAATTGGACAGGAATATCAGATTTGCCAAAGGAAGAACGCCTGGGAGTAATCGAGGGTCAGGTAAGGCATACGATAGCCAGGCGCATGAAAAATATAGGCGGGGGTTGGAGTTCAAGGGGAACCGATCACATGGCCCGATTGTTGGCGGCCAAGGCGAACAATGAATTATCCAGGTATTCAGGTAGCTCAGGGGATTTTAAGCGGGAGAAGATTACGAGAGTATTACCCTCGAGAATAGTTGATCCCAAATCTAAGCCAAGCAAAGAGGATATAAGCAGGTGGTTGGCAGCGACTTTGCCACTGCTGGAAGGACCATCATCGGGCCAAATGTGGGTCAAATACGTTCTGCGGCCATTAACCTCAGCCAGTTATCTAATTGCTTGAGGTTGGTAAAAAACTATGCGGGAGTTTACCCACTTAATCTTGACAGGGACGCTCTTGGATTATTCATTGACGGCATGTTCCACGCTGTGATAACATTGAAATGATAATTTAATGAACTCTTATCAAGAGCGGTTGAGGGACTGGCCCAATGAAACCCGGCAACCGGCTGCGCTGGGC
>DUUE01000349.1 GCA_012841735.1 Bacillota bacterium
ATTAATTTCGGCTTCATTATTATCTCTGAGGGCGTCAGCCAATTCTTCCATGTGAGTAAAAATATTGGTATCAATAAAGAGGGTCCGGCCGTCAATGTTGCCTTTTACGGTGACCCCGGAGGCGATTTCCCAGCGCACATCGCCATCGTCTCCGTGATAGGTGACACTGTTTTGGGACAGGGATTTGTCCCTGGTGAAAGGGATGGATGTTGTTTTGTAACCGGCAAAAATATGGCGGCCGCCCATACTGGTGTTGGCCAGCTGTACCAGGACGTCTATCAGTTCGTCCACTTCCATGGCGATGGCTTCGCGGGCTTCCGGCGGCTTGGTGCCGTCGGCGCCGGAGACCGCCAGTTCCCGGGCGCGCTGCAGCACATCATTAATGCCGGCGAGGGCGTTTTCCGTAGAATCCAGCCAGGACTGGGCCGCGTCTATATTGCGCTGGTATTGTTCATTCTGCTGCAGCGCGGTGGTATAACCCATAATGCGGGTGATTTTTACCGGATCATCGGATGGTTTGCTGATGGCATTCCCGGAAGAAAGCATATTCTGGTAACGGTTCATACGGACCAGGTTGGCATTGACATTTTTAATGACAGTATTGGCAATTATCCTGTGGGTAATACGCATGCCGGCCGCCTCCTTTCTTAACGCAGCATGCCGTTGATTAAAGTATTATAAATCTCATCCAGTGTGGCAACCAGGCGGGCTGCAGCCTGGTAAGACAGCTGGAACTGGACCATGTTGGCCATTTCTTCATCCAGGTTGACGCCGGAGACGGACAGTTGGCGGGTGGTGAGCAGTTCGACCATGGACTGCTGGTTTTCCGTCATCCGGTTGCCTTCCTGGGCATTGACGCCGATGCCGGCAATAATATCGCGGTAAAAGAATTCCAGGGTGGTGGAGCCGTTTGTGTCTGCTTTCAGCCTGTCCCGCACCGGTTCTTCCATGTTTATTTCGAAGCGCATGTTGCGCAGCTGGGCGATGATAACGGCGTTGCTGCCGTCGCCCGGGAGGGGGTTGTCGGGTGTGGTTGCGGCGGCGGCCGCAATTTTGTCCGGGCTGCTAGTAATCTCCTGATTAATCACAATGCTTAAAATGTGGCCGCCGGTTGTAGCAAAAAAATCACCGCCGGGATTGCCGTTCAGATCGCTGCCCTCCCGGTGGGCTTTATTGACGTTGTCCACAATTGCCCAGGTCAGGCTTTCAAAGTCCTGCAGATAGCCATACAGGTTCCGGTCACGGACCTGGATGAGGCCGTAGAGTTCGCCGTTGCCGATGTGCAGCGGCTGCTCGTCTTTTGCCCAGACAATCTGGGGGGAGTGGGGCCAGCCGTTGACAATGGCGCCGGGCAGTGTTTTGATTTCATAGGCAAAGTTTTCATGGACAAGGGCACGGCCGCCGATGTTGATGCTGATACTGCCGTTGGGGTTTTCCACGGTGGAAAAATTGATAATGCCGGCAAGCTGTTCTATGAGCAGGTCGCGGCGGTCCAGCAGGTCGTTGGGATAGTCGTTGCGGGCCGAGAGGCGGACAATTTGCTGGTTCAGGTCGCTGATCTGCCGGGCAAGACTGTTGATTTCGCTGACTTTCAGTTCAATATTGACTGTAATGTCATCGCGGATGGTAGTAAGGCTGTTGTAAGTGTGTTTGATGGAATTAAGCAGGAAGTTGGCATTTTCAATGAGGGCCGAGCGGGCGGAAGAGCTTTCCGGGTTCAGGCTTAATTCCTGCCAGCTGTCAAAAAAGGTGCTGATGACGGAATTGAGGCCGCTTTCCGAAGGCTCGAGGAAGACCTGCTCAACTTGGCTTAAATAAGAGCTGCGCGCTTGCCACTGGCCCAGCGTCTGCATTTCATGGCGGATCTGCCTGTCCAGGAAGGAATCGCGGATTCTTTTGATTTCATCCACAATCACGCCGGTGCCCAGCATGCCTTTCCGGGAATAGGAAACGGGCATGGTCGGGACCATATGGGCTGCCTGGCGGCTGAAGCCCGGAGTGTTGGCATTGGCAATATTATGGGAGGTAACTTCCAGTGCCTTCTGCTGCGCCTGCATCCCCAGGCGGGCAATATTTAAACCGAAAAAAGTGGACATGGTATTCCTCCTTCCGGACGCTTATGCGCGGTGGGCAAAAAGTCTCTGTTCAGCGTTTCCGGCCTCCAGGTTTCCTGTGGCCGTATAGGACCTGGCTTGGGGGAAAAGAATGTTCTGCACCTGTTCCCAGGAGGCCAGTTCCCACTTGATCAGCAGCAGGTTTGCCTGCTGCTGCTTTTGGGTTTCCCGCAGCAGTGCTTTTAGCTTCGCACCCAGCTCCGGCAGTTCGGCCTGTTCTGCAGCTTCTGTCCCGGCCAGTTCCTTCAGGCTGCGGTTTCCCGCCAGCAGGAGGCGCTCCGCCTCCAGCTGCTGCAACGACTTTTCCAGGTCTGTTTTCCTCTTGCAGAGGGTGCGCAGCAGTTGCGCATTGCGATCCAGCAGTGCCTGCCGTTCCGCCAAAAGAATTTGCTTGATTTCCGCCAGCAGGCTGTATTCTTCCTGCAGGATGCGGGTAAGCTTCTGCATCATGATCCCTCCGCTTTTGTCTTTCTGTTCGTTTTATCGGCCACATTCGCCTTATCTTTAGGCAAAAACAAAAAAGATGGCACAAGGGCCATCATGATGTGTTTTTATTTGAGGCGGCAGGCAGTTTTCCAGGTATCACGCAGTTCTGTGAGCAGCCATGCCACTTCTTCCAGGAGTGCAATGTCTTTTTTCATATTGGCATCCAGCAGGCGCCGGTGCATGTAATCATAGAGGGCATGCAGGCTTGCCGCTATTTCGCCCTGACTCATGTCCAGGTTCAGCATCAGTTCGCTGATAATATCCTGTGCCTTGACGAGATTGCTGTGTGTCTCCTCGATATTGTGCTGCATTATGCTTTTTTGTGCCTGTTTCAGGAAGCGGAGCGCACCGTTATAGAGCATGAGCACGAGCTGCTCCGGTGAAACCGTCCCTACCATATTTTGCTGATAAGCCTGATAAGGGTTTGTAAGCATGAGTCCCCTCCCGTTACTATTTTTTCTCGTCCAGCAGCAAACCGATCATTTCCCTGATGCCGGCCGCCAGGTCCAGGAGCTTTTGAGGCGGGATTTCTTTAATGACTTCATTGCGCTCCAGGTCAACCACCTGCAGCATTAAACGGCCCGCTCCCTCGTGCAGTTTAAAGCGGATGCCGATATTAAAAGCATCGGTGGCTTGATTTACCTGCCCGGTTAAATCTTCGATCTCCTGCGGTGAGAGTTGTGTCTCCTCC
>DUUE01000112.1 GCA_012841735.1 Bacillota bacterium
GAAGATGCCAATGCAGCAATAAGCATTGGCATTTATAAATTATAAGGTGAGGCGGCCTCAGTGGACGACACCGCTTTTATGCGTGAAGCATTGGCGGAAGCACAAAAAGCTTTCCACAAAGGTGAAATACCTATTGGCGCCGTGCTTGTGCACAAGGATAATATAATTGCCCGCAATCATAACCGGCGGGAAGAGCTGCATGATCCTACCGCACATGCAGAAATCCTCGTGTTGCGTGAAGCCGGCGCAATCCTTGGCGGGTGGCGCTTGCCGGAAACCACCCTCTATGTTACCATAGAACCGTGCCCCATGTGTGCAGGTGCGCTTGTCCAGGCCAGGGTCAGCCGCCTGGTATACGGCGCTGCGGACGTTAAGGGCGGCGCGGTAGAATCCCTTTACCGTATTACCACAGATGACCGTCTCAATCACCGCCTGGCTGTCACTGCAGGTATCCTGGCAGGGGAAGCCGGGGATTTGATGCGCCGCTTTTTTCAGGCACGGCGCGGCTAAGAAGATATGCCTTTAACGGAGAGATGGCCGAGTCCGGTTTAAGGCGCACGACTCGAAATCGTGTGAGGGTTGACCCCCTCCGTGGGTTCGAATCCCACTCTCTCCGCCATATATGTTTCTTTTTGCACCCTCAGGCAAGGGTGCTTTTTTATTTTTATGCATGAAACCGGTGAAAAAGGGGAATAATTATGAAGACTGTGTTCCCAAAAGATGGTAAAGAAAGGTGAATCACTGAAGAGGTGAAATAGATGAAAAATACAATAATGGCGGTGCTGATTGTGCTGCTGGCAGGTTTATTCCTGCCCGGTGCAGGGTATATTGCCGCCGATGCGCTCTCTGTGGCAGAGACAGGTGCCGCCGTCACGGCCGTCCGCAGTGCCCGGCCGGTATACTTTACGCAGTTAAGCAAACTGAAAGAGAGCCTGCGGGAGCAGCAGGCACAGCCCGCACTGCGGCATACAGTGGTCAGGGGAGAGACACTGTCATTAATTGCACGCAAATACGGCATTACAGTGGCAGATCTGGTAGCTGTCAATAAAATTGATAACCCCGACATCATTTTTCCGGGGCAGGTATTGTTACTGACGCTTCAGGTGCCTGAGCAGGAAGCTGTCGAAGCGGTTCCCGCTCCGGACGGGCTGGTGCATGAGGTCCGGCGCGGCGATACTGTCTGGGGTCTGGCCAGAAAATATGATGTGGAGATGCAGCATATTATCGCGGCAAACGGGATTTCAGATCCGCGCAGGCTGGAAATTGGCAGGAAGCTGATAATTCCGTTAAAAGAAGAAGAAGAAAAGGTTGTTGCCGCTTCCACACGTGTTGTGGCTGCACGCAGCAGCACCACTACAAGCAGGGCTGTTGCCGACAACATCCGTTTTTCCGAAGTTTTTACTGTCCAGGCTACTGCCTATTGCCCGGGAACGGCCGAGTACGGCTGCCCCATAAATGAAAGGGGACACAGTGTCTGCACAGGAGCTTACAATAACGGCATTACGGCAAGCGGCCTGCCTGCAGTTGCCGGTGACGGCAGCGAGATTAATCCCCATCTTGTGGCGGTAGACCCCAGGGTAATACCCCTTGGGACACGTCTTTACATTGAAGGTTACGGTTATGCTCTGGCGGCCGATACCGGCGGCGCTATCAAGGGGAGACGCCTGGACTTGCTGCTGCCAACGCACCAGGCGGCACTGAATTTTGGCCGGAGGCAGCTTACTGTTTACCGCCTGGCACAATAATGAAGAACAATGCAAGAAGAAAAAAGGCAAGCCCGCAGGGCAGCTACCTGCGGGCTTGCCTTTTTTCTGCAAATTGCGGCAAGCAGGATTTTCCATAACCGGCAAGAAGTAATAGTCGTATAACAGTATTAAGGATGAGAGCGGGAGGCTGCTGCGACATGCAAATACTGGTAACGGGCGGTGCCGGCTATATTGGCGCGCATGTCTGTGTGGAGCTGCTGAAAAATGATTATGCTGTTGTTATTGCTGACAATCTGTGTAACAGCAGCAGCGAGACGATAGGGAAAATCAGGCAGCTTACCGGAAAGGACGTTATTTTCCGCGAAATAGATGTCACTGACACTTCAGCGGTCGAGTCAGTTTTTTTGTCTGCCGAAATAGCCGGCGTGATTCACCTGGCAGGGTTGAAGGCGGTAGGAGAATCTGTAGAGAAACCGCTGGAGTATTATTACAATAATACCGTCAGTACAATGGTGCTGGCCGCCGCTTGTTTGAAGCATGGTGTGAAAAAATTTGTATACAGTTCATCGGCCACTGTTTACGGGAATAATAAAGTTCCTTTTGTGGAAACGATGGAGTTGCTTCCCGCCGCCAATCCCTATGGTGAAACCAAAGCGATAAGTGAGAGGATTTTGACTGATGTGGCGCGGGCCACTCCCGGCTTTTCAGTGTCTTTGTTGAGATATTTTAATCCTGTAGGGGCACATGAAAGCGGCTTAATCGGGGAGGCTCCCAGAGGTGTTCCCAATTAACCTGATGCCGTATCATGTGCAAGTGGCACAAGGAAAACGGGAGAAATTAAGAATCTTTGGCAATGATTATCCTACTGTTGACGGGACGGGGGTAAGGGATTACATTCATGTGATGGACCTGGCGGAAGGCCATGTGGCGGCACTGGAAAAATTGACGCCGGGGGTACATGTCTATAACCTGGGGACAGGAAAAGGGACTTCAGTGTTGGAACTGCTGCATGCCTTTGAGGAGGTCAATAACATTAAAGTACCGTATGAAATTGTGGGGCGCAGGCCGGGAGATATTGCGGCCTATTATGCCGATGTAAGTAAGGCCGGACGGGAACAGGGCTGGAAGGCCAGACGCGGTCTTGTGGAAATGTGCAGGGATGCGTGGAATTTTGCCGGGAAGTACGGAGAGTAGCAGGGAGACTTTTTATGAAAGCAATGATTCTGGCGGCCGGCCTGGGGACAAGGCTGCGGCCCTTAACGGATATAGTGCCCAAACCCATGGTACCAATGGCGGGAAGACCGTGCATGGAATATATTATCCGCCTGCTGCAAAAACACGGATTTGATGATATTATGGTTAATCTGCATTATCTGCCGGAGAAAATAACAGGCAGCTTTGGCGACGGTGCGGAGTTTGGCGTTAAAATTACATATTCTTATGAGGAAGAACTTTTAGGCACTGCCGACGGCCTGAAAAAAGTGGAGGACTTTTTTGCCGGGGAACCGGTTTTGCTTGTCAGTGGAGACGCTTTAACCGATCTGGATTTAACGGCGTTTTACCGTTATCATCAAAAGCATGGCGCCATTGCCACCCTTGCCTTAAAAGCAGTTGCCGATCCCTCACAATACGGTGTGGTGATGCTGGAGAGGGAACGGATTACAGCTTTTCAGGAAAAACCGGCACGGAATGAAGCAATCAGCAGCCTGGCCAATACAGGGATTTATCTTTTCACGCCGGATATTTTTGCCCGGATCCCGGCCAATTGTTTTTTTGATTTTGGCAGGCAGGTTTTTCCTGCATTGCTGGCCGGGGGCGAAAAGATGGCAGGGTATGAAACAAGCGCTTACTGGTGTGATGTGGGCGATTTGGCAGTCTACCGGGACGCCAATTTTGCTTTGTTGGCAGGGCGGGTGCAGGCAGATGTGCCGGGGGAAGACAAAGGAGGATATATCCGCCTGGGCGGGTCCGTCTTTCTTGCCCGGGAGAGCGTAGTTACGGGGCCTGTTTTTATCGGGGATGAGTGTGTAGTGGCAAAGGGGGCGCAGATATATGGGCCCGCCGTCCTGGGCAAAGGCTGCCGGCTGGAAAAAGGTGCCGTGGTTAAAGACAGCATCCTGTGGGATCATGTCAGGGTTGGGGCAGGGGCTGTTGTAAACGGCTGCATTCTTGCCGACGGCTGTGAAATTGCGTCCGGCATGGTGCTGGAGGATGAAGTGGTGGTAGAGGAAATGCTTGCCGGCCGCAGGGAGGCGGCTGCGGGAAAAGCTGAAAGCAGCCGGCCGGGACCGTGCACGGGAAAAAGCCGGGAGTTGCGCTCCCGGCGGGGTAGATAATGGTCAGGTTATGGTGCGGGGAGGCCAAAGATGCCCCCCGTTTTTGTTTAAACGAGGAATTTTACGGCAGAATAGTCCAGAGCGGAAAAAATGGTGATGGAATCCTGCATGATGCGGTCAATTTTCTCTTGTTTGATTTTCAGCAGCCGCGGGAAAAGCCCGTTTACCGTGGAGACCAGATCTTCCACGGGAAGATGCAGTTTTCCCTCCAGAAAATTAAGGAAAAGTTCGCGCCTGGCACCGAAATCAAGGAGGACATAGGCTTGGAACAGTTCTTCGGGGAGCTTGATCTGGTTTTCCTCAACATAGTGCCGGTAAATATCAACTATCGGCTGGTGGAGGATTTCATAGTTTGATTTGTGCCGCAACACTTCATAGTAAACACGTCTGTTGTTTTTGTCTGTGAAAATAATGTCATAGTAAATACGGGAAAGAACTGCATGGGATAAAATTGTATCAGAAAAAATATGGGGTGTTTTTTTCAGCAAAAAACGGCGGATGTTTTCCAGGAAATCTTTGTAAATACACTTGATTATATCGTCTTTTTTTTTGAAATAATAATGAATGAGGCTGACGGGAGCATTGGTGGCTCCGGCTATTTGTTTGATGGTGGTTTTTTCGTATCCCTGTTCATATAATAAACGCTTGGCGTTGTTGTATATTTCTTCTTTTTTTTCCTGTCCCTTACGATACATAACAGCCCCGCCTTCCGGTCCGATCTTTGCTTTCAATCTTAACATAATGTGGACGGACGGGCAAGATTATGTGCCTGTGGAGAAAACACAGCACAATATCTTGATTTTTGTTAACAACAATCAAGATTACTTATTGCTAATTGTAAAAGTTTTCAGTATAATTTAGGGTAGAACTCTTGTCCAACAGGACACGAAAAGGAGGAAAACACATTGAGCCTGACAGCAGAACAGCGCACAGAGATGGTCAAGAAAGCTATCATGTGTGAGCAGCCGGAGCGCGTGCCCGTCATTTGTAAACAGGAACCTTCCTTTGCCATTGAATATGCAGGATACGACCTTAAGACTGCACTCTGGAATCCCAGTTTAATTGTGGAAGCAACGGATAAAATGTATACCGACATCTACTGTGACGCAGGCGGTAATATGCCGCGCTTCCCCCTTGTGTACAAAACAAACGGATCGCGGGCGTTTGTCCCGCGGGAACTGGATGATTTTGTCCAGCATCCCGAAGTTGAGGGTTTGCTTTACGAGGAATATGATGAGTACATTGAGAATCCTTTTAAATGTATTGTCAACACTATTATACCCCGCCTTTACCCCAAGCTGGCCGCGGGAGGTGCCGAAGGCAGCCTGAATTACCTTCGTGCCATGATTGCCGACAACCAGGTAAAAAGCCAGTATCTGCCCGGTTGTGCTGCGGTGGAAAGGAAGCACGGAATTATTAATATCCGCCGCGGTGCCATCGAAGCACCGTTCGATTTCCTGGCTGACCTGCTGCGCGGTTTTACCGGGATTTCCAAGGACGTCAGGAGAGATCCGGGCAGAGTGCAGGCGGCCGCAGAAGCAACACTGCCGCTGATGTACAAACTGGCCAAAATTTTAAACCCGACACCGGGTATTATTCCTTCCATCTTTATTCCGCTGCATATGCCTTCATACATGCGGACAACGGATTTTGAAAAGCTTTACTGGCCTACATTCAAAAAACTGGTAGATGACCTTATCGCGGACGGTTACACACTGCAGATTTTCTTTGAAAAGAACTGGACACGTTATTATGACTTCCTGCAGGATTTGCCCACCGGCGTGATTGCCTATTTTGAAGAGGACGACCTGGGCGTGGCCAAGGAAAAACTGGGGAAAAAGCTGTGCCTCATGGGGAATTTCCCCATTACCATGCTGCGCCTGAGCAGCAAGCAGGAATGCATTGACAAGGCGAAGGAAATCCTGGATAAAGCGGCACCCGGCGGCGGCTATCTGTTCTGTATGGATAAATCAATCTTATCACTCTCCGATGCCAAGCCTGAGAACCTGATTGCTGTCTGTGAGTTTGTCCATGAATACGGGGTCTACAAATAGGAGGGAATGATAATCATGAAAACCGAATTGCTGCATTACTGGGAAGAAGGCAAGCCCATCCCCGGGTATAAGCCCGAGGAAGAGGATATTGTAAAAAAAGCGCTGCATGATGTGGAAGATGCTTTATTTGCCTTTATTGTAGGTTTGCTGTATTAACACACGGAAAACAAACGGGACTGCGGTGCAGTTCCGTTTGTTTTTCTCTTCGCCTGTCGCGTGTCTTCTTCCTTGCGGCATAGTTGCCGTGCAGATAACCATACTAAAAAGACAGAAATGATGCCGGCAAAGGAGGAACACGACTTGAAACCAATTTTAAAATGGCAGTATGACCAGCTGCTGAAAGAATTGCTGCTGCTGCAGGAGCACCAGACCGACCCCACATGCCCTTGTTCCACAGACGGTGAAATGTGTGTGCGCAAACACCTGCTGGCCATTGAGGGCTATGCGCAGGAGACAATTCCTATGGAAGAGGAAAAGCGTTTCCGGGAAAAACTGCAGAACCTGGCGGCAGAGGCGCAGTCCTACAGGGAGCAGGAAGAAGAGGCGCTGCGGGGCAATACCGAACATGTTTCCCTGGTGGACTGGAGCAGGAAATGGCGCAAGGAATTTGAGGAATACAGCCTTGAACTGTGATAAGCTCATTTCCTTTGCCCGGGCAGGCGGCGGGTGAGAGAATGTTTTCAGAATTGTGCGTGAACAGTGATTGCTTCGCGGGGATATGGGGCAGCGTCGGAATGCTGCCTTCAGTAAATAAACTCAGTAATAAACTTGGAAAGGAGTACTGCCGGTGGATAGAGTTCTGGAAGTAATCAGGAAGCGCCGCAGCGTGCGCGGGTTTAAGTCCGATCCGGTAAAAAAGGAAGACCTGGAGACTGTGCTGGAAGTCGCCATGTATGCTCCCAGTGCGGGGAACCGACAGCCATGGCATTTTACCGTTATTACTGACGGAAAGCTTATTAATGAGCTTTCTGCCCGGGCAAAAGCGGCCCTTGCGGCAGACAGGAATTCACCTTATCAACAGCGCGCGGCTGATCCCAATTTCCACCTTTTTTATCACGCTCCCGTGGTGATTATTGTCAGCGGGGCTGAAAGTTCACGGCTGGCTCACACGGACTGTGCCGCGGCCACGCAGAATATCCTGCTGGCGGCGGAAGCGCTGGGCCTTGGTAGCTGTTGGGTCAATCTTTTCCTTTTTGCTTTCAGGGGAGAAGGCGGAGAGGACTTGCCCGGGCACCTGGGAATTCCCGGGGGATACAAACCCCTGTATTCCATTGCCCTGGGATACAAAGTACACGACAACTGGCCGGTGCCGCCGCGTAAAAAAGAATGTGTTACTTATATAGATGGGTAAAGGACGGGGCATAAAGCAAGCCAGCCAATTAACGGGGAGGTAGAAAAATGAAGGCCGCTTTTATTGTGGCTCCGCGCAAGTTTGAAATCCGGGAAGTGCCCATGCCCACCATCAGTGATGACGAAATATTGGTCAGAATTGAGGCCTGCGGTGTCTGTTCCAGTGATATGACAGCTTATAAAGATACATACAGCGAGGAAATGAAAAAACAGGTGCCTTTTCCGCGCAGGTCCGGGCATGAGCCGGCCGGTACGGTGGTGGAAGTGGGCAAAAATGTTAAGGGGTTCAGTGTGGGAGACAGGATTACAGGTTATTTTGGCGATGAGTGTTACTGCGAGTATGTGGCCTGTGACCCCTCCAATATGACCGCCCGCGGCCATGTGTAACCGGTAAAATATAATCAACAAATTTACGCA
>DUUE01000035.1 GCA_012841735.1 Bacillota bacterium
CAATCTCATTAACATGCCGCCCAACTGCCCGTTTTTGCCCCGCTGCCGTTATCGAGTCAGGGAATGTTATCACCGGCCCTGGGGTGAATTAAGGCATCTTGGCGGGCGGCATTACGTTCGCTGCCATCTGGACATTAGAGGTGAACGATAATGACAATACCTGTAGGCAGCCCTGTTTTGGAAGTTCAGGAGATGAAAAAATACTTCCCCGTAACCAGGGGATTGTTACGCCGCAAAATTGCCGATGTAAAAGCCGTTGACGGAGTCAGTTTTGTCATTAAAAGAGGGGAAACTCTTGGTTTGGTCGGTGAAAGCGGCTGCGGCAAAACGACAATCGGCCGTTGCCTGCAGCTTTTGTATCCCATCACCAGCGGCAAAGTTTTTTTTGAGGGGGAAGATATTACAGAACTCCCCCGGCACAAAGTTAAGTCGGTTAAGCGCAGGATTTCAACAATCTTCCAGGATCCATACGGCTCGCTGAATCCCAGGATGAATGCGGCGCAAATTGTGGGAGAACCGTTAAAGGTGCACGGGCTTGTGAGCAGTAAGGCTGAACTGGAAGAAAAAGTGGAAGAATTGTTTCTCATCACCGGCCTTGATCCGGGAATGACAGACCGCTATCCGCATGAGTTCAGCGGTGGCCAGCGCCAGCGGATAGCCATCGCCCGCGCCCTGGCCGGAGATCCGTCCCTTATTATCTGCGATGAGCCGATTTCGGCCCTCGACGTTTCCATCCAGGCGCAAATAATTAATTTATTGCAGGAACTGCAGGAAACAAAGAGAACTCTTACATATCTGTTTATTTCCCATGATTTGCTGGCTGTCCAGCATATCAGCAAGCGCGTGGCCGTTATGTACCTGGGGCAAATTGTGGAAATTGCCGATTCCAGCGAATTATACACCAACACACTGCACCCATACAGCCAGGCGTTGCTGTCCGCCGTCCCGGTGCCTGATCCCAAAATGGACAGGAAAAGAAAACGGATAATTCTTGAGGGTGATGTGCCCAGCCCGCTTAATCCCCCGACAGGATGTCGCTTCCACCCGCGCTGCCCGCTGGCAAAGGAAGAATGCAGTCAGGTCCAGCCCCGGCTCCGTTCTGTCAGTAACGGACATGGAGTGGCTTGTCACCTGGTATGAAATTCTTTCTTTCATCCGGAGCCACCGGTAAATTATCTCAGGAAAGGAGCAATTTAAATGCAAAAAACTTTACACCCCATTATTGATCCGCGTGGCCGGCAGGAACGGCCGCTCTTACAGCTGGCGCCCAGAGTAACCTTGGAGGAATTAAGAAAAGGCAAGATCCTTTTTTATGACAACACAAAACTGGGCTTTTGCAATTATATGGAGGTCTTTGTGCGCATTAAGGAACGCTTGCGGGAGATGGGCATTACCAACTTTGTAGATTACCGTGAGACTGTGCGCGGGAAAGATACACAGAAACTGGAAGAATATGCGGCCATGTTGGCGCAGGAAAAACCGGTTGCCGCCATTGTTGCCCTGGGCGATATGGGGACATCACCGGCAACATGCATTCTGACCATCGCACTGGAGAAACTTGGTATCCCCAGTGTCTATATTACCGCACCTCCGGGCGGTGAACTGGTGGAAGGAGTAGCCTTTTATCGTGCCGGGCAGCTTTGTTTGTGCAAGATTGATATTTACCAGGCCAGCACGAAGGAAGAAGTCAGAGAACAGATAGACCTGAAATGGGATTATATTATTGCTTCGCTGACGGCGCAGGGAGAGAAACTGCGGGAAGTGGCGCAGATAGATTTTAAACTTGACAACATCCCGCCGGCCGCAAACGGATTGCTGCCCCTTACGGACGGGCTTGAAATCCGGGAAGACAAACTATATGAGCCGGGCTGCTATATGGAGGAAATTATGGAATATTTGGACCGTGAGCATCTTGGCGACGGGCTGCCTGTCATACCGCCCACCCAGTCCCGCTATGAAAGAATGCTTACCTATTGTCCCTTTGACCCTGACATGGTCTTATGGCGTGAAATCGGCCCTTCGGGGAAAGACGTGACGGTCAGGGATGTGGCTGTTGCCGCAGTTATGGCAGGCTGTAAACCACAGGTTATGCCCATTCTGATAACTGCATTCAAAGCCATGGCCAATGAGAAATACAATTTATTACAGTCGGTCACCACTTCGCATCCGGGAGGCAACCTGGTTCTTGTCAGCGGTCCCCTGGCCCAGGAAATCGGACTCTCGGGAAAAGCCGGCTGTATGGGACCGGGCCATCCGGTGAATGCCACACTGGGTCGTGCCGTAAACCTGGTAATTATGAATGTGTGCCGCTCTGTTCCCGGCTTTTGTGACCTTGACTGCCTGGCTTCCCAGGCGGAGTTTACTTACTGCTTTGCGGAAGAACCTGAACTGGCACAATGGGAAATGATTAACGAGGAACACTATAATGCTGAAACCACAACCGTCTATGTACTGAAAGCCGAGCCCCAGCATGATATTATTGACTTTCTCAGTTTAAACGGGCATGACCTGCTGGACACAATTACTGCCTGCTGCACGACATTGGGTTCAAACAACGCCTATGTACCGGGTCCCCTGGTAATAGCACTGACGCCGGACCACGGCAAGATGTTGAAAAATGCCGGTTATACAAAGGATATGATCCGGGAACATATTCACTTGCGTGCAGTCCATGAGGTTCCCATGGTAAGAAACAGGGGCCTTGTGCCTGTCAGGCCGCCTGAATTTGAAAATAAACACCCCATGCCGGTCACCAGGTCGCCCAAAGATGTGGAAATTGTGGTTGTCGGGAACAGGGGAGGGCACTCCGGAGTCATTTTGCCGTGGGCGCTTCACAGTGAGGCTATTGTGGAACCGGTAAGGCTTCCGGACGGACGAATTGCCCGGTCAGTGGAAGAATTCAAGAAATGAAAATAACAGGGAGGAACAGGTATGGAAAAGTATGGAGATTATGATGTTGTTGTTGTCGGCGGCGGCACCTCCGGCGTAGCCGCGGCAATATCTTCAGCCAGGGCGGGAGCCAAAACAATCCTGATTGAACGTTTGGGGATCCTGGGCGGGCAAATGAATGTCTCCGGACCTCCCGGATTTGCCTATGCGTATATGTTTAATCCCCGCAAGGAGCAAATTATTGGCGGCATCATGGAAGAGACACATAACAGGCTGCTGAAGGCGGGACATGCCCTCCCGCATACCACACCCGATTTCAGGGTCGGGTATTCCTTTTCCCTGGTTGACCCGGATTACTGGGGACTGCTGATATTTGAAATGATGACGGAAAACAATGTGGAACTGTTGCTCTACTCGCTGGCAGTTGATGTGGTAAAAGAAGGGAATGCCGTCACCGGTGTCATTGTGGAAAACCCGTCGGGCCGCCAGGTGGTATGTGGCAAAGTAATTATTGACTGCACCGGGGAAGGGCATATGGCCGCCCGGGCAGGCGCCCCGTATGAGCAGGTGCCAAAAGACCAGCTGGAGCCGCATACAGTTGCCTTTACTGTGGACGGCGTTGACTGGGATAAAGTTTTGCAGTACATCAAGGAGAATTACTATGATTTTAACCCCATGATCAATCCATACCTGGGCTGGACACCGGAACAAGTGAAGGAAAGAATCATGCAGGTTACAGATGTAAGGGAAATCAGCAACTTTATGGGCTTTTATTCCCTGCGGGACCGTGCGCTGGCCGCCGGGGACTGGCACCCTTTTGCCGGTGTCGGGTTCTTTATCATGCCCCGGGACAACGGCGTCATTCAGGCTCATTTCCAGCATTCGTCCCAGATAGACAATTGTGATCCCACGGATGTCCGTGACCTTACCCGGGTGGAAATAGAATGCAGAAAACAGGTCCAGATGGCACTGAAATTTATCAAAAAATACATGCCCGGTTTTGAAAATTCATACCTGACCAGGATGTGCACCGAGGCCAGGATCAGGGAGAGCAGGCGCATTATGGGGGACTATGTCCTGACGAGGGAAGATGTGGCCCAGGCAAGAAAATTCAAAGATGTGATCGGCAAGAGCTCTTTCTCCTCCGGGGCAAAGCATGTGGCAACAACGGATACCATCGACAGTTCCAAGGCAGTCACGCCCAAAGACGGCGGTTCCGTTGACATCCCCTACCGGTGCCTTGTTCCCAGGGAAATTGAAAACATGCTTGTGGCCGGCAAAGCAATTTCTACCGACCGTGATTCTTACTGCCGGTTTTTACAGATTACCATGGTTACCGGGCAGGCAGCCGGTGTTGCTGCAGCAGTTTGCGCCAGGCGCAACCTGACACCGAGACAGCTGGAAGAAGATGTTTCGGAACTGCAGAAAATCCTGCTTGAACAGGGAGTAATCCTTTACGGTACACACTAGGCGGCGGTATGGCAAGCAAAAGGAACTGCCCGGCTACGTGCCGGGCAGTTCTTCCAGGTTTGTTTTTATCCGGTTCCTGAAGTATTCTTTGACCGCTTCCCGGTCTTTTTGCTCCGGTGGAATTTCCGACCAGACTCTCTCCAGGAGGGTGTAGTATGCTTTTACTATGCTGGGTTCCTGGCTGAGGAGTGTGGCAGGCTCCTTTACCCCGGGCAGAAAGGAACTGACTGCAGTTGCCGTGTTTTCTTTTACCAAGATGGTAATACCGGCCAGAGCGGGGACCGGTTCTGCTGTGGAAACTGTAATCTCCAGATTGGGGTGGCGGTCTAAAAGGGACAGCAGGTAACGTAAATATTCCACTCTCTGTTGCCTTGCCGCAACGTGCCCGTTTGCAAGGATAAACTTTTCCCACTCCTTTGCAGGGACAATAATGCGGCAGCGGTTTGTTTTCAGCGACTGGTAAAAACTTTCCTGCAAGCGGCGGTAATGTTCAGTCTCCGCCGGTTGTGCCGGGGCGAAACCGAAAGCGCCCAAAAAGGCGGGATCTGCCATCAGAAAAGGCAGGGGGGTGTACCAGTAGCAGTTTTCCGGCAATTCCGCGAGCGGGATGAGTGTTTCAAGCAGAACGGAATTTTTCTCCGGCGGGAATTTATGATACAAGGTAAGGCACTGTGAAAGCAGGGTACGCAATACCAGTTCCGCCTGCCCTGCTGTTATGGGGTCTGTAAAAAAGTAAGATTGCTTGGGGACGGCCGAATCTTCATGGGAGAAGGCAACAACGCAAGCCCTTCCCTTTATTACCAGAATCGTCAGCTTTATTTTTATCGGGGAGTATTTGGAACTGTAATAAGAGACCAGATTGCCGTAAAGCTCCATGGGCAGCCAATCCAGGAGGACATTAATCAGTGAGGATAATTTCCTGTCAATTGAATGGATCAACTTGACGGAATGTCCTCTCTTTTGCAGTTCCATTTGGCTTTTTTCCCAGTTGAGGTAAAAGTCCTTGTCTTCAACATGCCAGGTGGCCTGGGCAGTTTGACTGTAGAGCAGGAGTTCCTGTCCCGGCGGAAGGGACAAGGCCAGGTTTAAAAAGAGGCGTGAGGCCTGCCGGCGTCCTTCGGCGCCATGCATGACATCAAATTGTACTGTATAACTGCCGCGTTTCTGCATGGTTTGCCGGAAAAGTTCACCGTTTCTTTCGGCAAGATTGCCTAGAAGCCACTTTTTTAGGAGTGCTTTTCTGATTTTTGCCGGCTGCCGCGAAAAACCGGGGCAGGCCTCACTCATAATACCAGGAAGTATTTGCGGGCGGTTTTGTGCATCCATTTGCATGAAATAAGCAACCATCTGTTCCAGGTAGTGTGAACGTGGCGACAAAACGCGTTTGTTATTTCTCCATTTGCTTACCAGTGAACGATCAACATGCAACACTTCTGCCAGAACTTTGGCAGAGATATTCAGGCGGGCCATCAGATAGGCGAGCCGGGAGGGGTATTCTTTATCCATCCGATCTTTCACCTCAATACATAGCTCATATCCACTTTTATTATCGGCTCATCGACTTGGCTTTGTCAAATGCCGGACGGGTGTCGGATATTTCCCGCTCACTCGGCAGGTCCCGTTACATAACAATTATCTAAAATGCGTGTCAAAAAGGAGCGTTGCCAATGAAAACCGCAGCCGGAGGAAACAATGTAACTTGGTGGAGTAAATCCTAATTTTAACCACCAGGTAAGAAAAATTACCGGGGCTACTTTGACACGTTACGGGAAGTAATTGAAGACAGCTAAGGAGTGAGAAAAATGTTGGGGAATAACAAGGATGCCGCAGGAGCGTTCTGCCGGCGTTGCCTGCGGCAAAGTTTCGGCAAAGAGGCAGGAAATAAGTGATATCGCCGGCGGGAAAGGAGTAATTTTATGCAATATGAACTGCTTGCACAAAAAATTGAGGAACTGGAAGCGGAGACTGCCCTTGAACTTGTTATGCGATTAATGGAAAGCAAAAAAAACCCTGCCGATATTCTTGCCGCCTGCCGCAAAGGCATGGAGGGGGTGGGGAAAAGGTTTGAAAGCGGCGAATATTTTGTTGCCGATTTAATGCTTTCAGCCAACTTGTTCCAGGAAATAATGCAAATAC
>DUUE01000271.1 GCA_012841735.1 Bacillota bacterium
CGCAAAGCGGCCTTAGACCCTTGGTTTTGCGCCCCTGCCTTTCGACAGGTTTGCCTTTGTCGAGTGTCTTAAGAATAATGTAACATATTCACAATAATTATTAAAACATTTTTTATAGCAAATTTTGCATAATAAAACCTTAATTTCCTGTTCATAACTTGCCGGCCCCGGTGTGTTATTTTTATTTTACCATGGAACGCAGACAGCCGGTGCGCAGCGGGATAAAATTGCCGCAGAAGTTGCCGGGGCACAAAAAGGAGATGCCCCGGCTATGCAGAAATGTAAAAGCAGCATGACTCAATTATCAAAGGAGGTAAGTTTATGGACGTGCAGGGCAGGACAAGCGTCAGCGAAAATGTTTTTCAGAGCCTGGCGGAAATTGCACTGAAAGATATTGATAATATTGTGAGCACCAAGAAAGGGCCTTTTTCCGGTTTTGCCAGGATCTTGGAACGTTTTTCCCCCCAGGTTACTGTACGCCGGGAGGATGTGCATGAGGACGGCTTTGGTGAAGTGGTTTATGAACTAAAACTGGCAGTGGTGTACGGCGTCAACATCCCGGAAGTGGCGGCAAAAATCCGGGAAAAGATTGTGGAGACGGTGGAGAGCATTACCGGCTATAAAGTCACACAGATTGATATTATTGTGGACCGTATCGTTGAACCGCGGGAACTGGAAAACGATCTCACCGCAGAGAACGGAGCCTGAGGACCGGAGAACGCTTTAGCGGGTTGTCCGGCGGCTTTTTCCCGACGGGCCCGCCGGACAATCTGCCGTACATAAAAAAAGAACATAAAATATTTAAGGGGGGTAATGCAGGTGAAAATTCTCGTCTGTACCGACAGTTCCAAACACAGTATGAAAGCGCTGAAAATGGCCGCCCAGGTGGCGGCGGGCTGCAAAGCCGATACAATAGATATTGTACATGTGTATCATGTTGACTTACATTTGAGCGACCTCCATTCTACCGTTTCCCAGATTGAACAGTATGAGTTTATGCAGAAATTTAAAAAAGAAGAAGGGGAAAAAATCCTGGATGCGGCGGCCAGGGTTTTTGCCGGGCTGAATGCAGAAGTAAACACCATCCTCAAAGAGGGACACCCGGCCGGCACCATTATCAAAATGGCGGCCGCAGGCAATTACGACCTGATTGTCATGGGCAGCCGTGGCCTGGGCGGGCTGAAAAAGGCACTGCTCGGCAGCGTGAGCAATGCCGTCCTGCAGGAAGTCCAGACCAGTGTCCTGATCGTCAAGTAAAAGCGGGGGAAATAAGAAACCGGCCCAGCGGAAAAAACTGCTGTGCCGGTTTTTTTGCCTCAGGACCGGTCGGATGCGGCAGACGGGAAACGCCTGCTGTCTGTATGGGGAATAAAGGAGGCCGAGACAAATTCATCCATATAGCCGGGATAAACGCTCAATTCCAGGTATGTCATCTGCTGTGCCGCCTGCTGCATAAAGGCGGTGGCTTTTTTGTTCACCAGGCTTAAATAGCTGCCTGTCAGGGAACTGTTGCCGATAAAAGTAAACTTGTCCGGGTTGAGGGCGGGGAAAAGACCTATCCGCACCGCATTGTCAAGATTGATATGGTTGCCGATCCCGCCCGCCACTTTGATTTCCGCCAGGTCGTCAAAGTCCAGTCCCAGACTGGAAAGCAGCACACAGGCGGCAGAATAAACGGCGGCCTTGGCCCTGATAAAATTGTCTATATCAATTTCCGTGAGGTAAATATCGGCAGGAATATCATACCGCTCTTTGGCGGCCACAATATAGCGGCCTACGCCGTAAGCGTCATAGACTACATTGGCGGTATTTATCTCTTTGCGGAAACGTCCCCTGGCATCAATGAGCCCCGTCCTTTTCAGTTCCGCGATCAGGTCAATCAGGCCGGAGCCGCAGATACCGGCCGGTTTCTGCCCGCCGATCACCTTAAAGCGGGCGGTGTAAGTACCGTCAATGGCAACACTTTCAATGGCGCCGGCGACGGCACGCATACCGCAGGAAATTTCCCCGCCTTCAAAGGCGGGCCCGGCGGAACAGGCGCAAGTCATGGCAAATTCACTGTTTCCCAGAACGATTTCGCCGTTTGTACCCAGATCAATCAGCATGCTGTTTTTTTCCGTTTCACGCAGAAAAGCGGCCGTCACCCCGGCGGTAATATCTCCCCCCACATAACTGGCAACGGAGGGGGCAAGCAAAATCAAGGCGTTTTTGTTGATACAAAGCCCCAGATCGGCCGCCGTAACCGCAATGTTTTCGGTGGCGGTCAGGGCCGGGATATAGGGTTCTTTGCGCAAAAAGTCGGGCCAGACGCCCAAAAGCAGGTGCGTCATCACTGTATTGGCGGCGACGGAGAAAAGCACAATATCGTCACCGCGAAGGCCGGAATGCAGGCACAATTCCCTGATCAGGGGGTTGATGCTTTCCCGGACCACGGCAGTCTGCAGCAGGTGCAGCCCGTCCCCCTTGGTGGCAAAAATAATCCTGTTGATCACATCGGCGCCGTAGCGGGACTGGGCGTTGGTACAAGCCGCCTCCCCCAGAACCCTGCCGTTTTCCAGGTCCACCAGGCAGGCGGCCACGGAGGTGGTGCCCACATCCACGGCAATTCCATACCCGGGATGTTCCCGGGGAGCTTTGACGTCAAGCAGCCTGCTTGTGCCGTCCGGCAGGCGGGAGTAGACGACGGCCACCTTAAAGCCGTTTTCCCGTAAAAGATGGGGGAGTTTTCTTGCCTGCTCCACGTTGATGATTACCCTGTCGCACCCTGCAGCAAGGCGGAAGGACCTCGTGAGACGGTCCACGTCGGACAGGTTGTCGTCCAGCGTTGGTTCATCCAGCTGCAGTACGGCCGTCTGCAGGTGGTTTTCCCTGCCGTGGAGAGCCTCAAAGGCCTTTTTGACACTGTCATACCTGCCCGCAAAAATGGAGCTGTCCCGCTCCAGGCAGATGCTGCCGCAAGCCAAAAGTGTCTCCCCGGGGACGGTCACAACCAGCGGCTCTGTGACACTGCAGGAACAGGCCAGGAGCAGCTCCCCGCCGCCGGCGGTATCCTGCCGCCCCGGGCGCAGCCGCTTTACCCTGCCCTTTTCCAGTTTCACCCTGCATTTGCCGCAGGTGCCGTTACCGTTGCAGGGAGCATCAAGCTGAACCCCGGCGGTGCGCAGCACCTGCAGCAGGTTCTCGCCGGCCGCCGCTTTTACCGTGACGGTATCATGTGGCAACTTCACAGTCACATCAAACATAGTTGCACCCCCAAACTGAGGGGCAGGCGGATAGCCTGCCCCCTCATGCTACATCAGCGGATCCATTTCCAGGGCGGGATGTTTCTTGGCAGTCAGGAAATCAACAACCGCTTCCACGTCGGTGGCAATAGTTTCATCGCAGATCATAGCGGTAAAGTTGTCAATACCGTACAACTCTTGGGCGGTTTTGTTCAGTCGCTCCGCCACAGCGTCTTTCAGCTCTTTGGGCATCCAGACGATCCGGGCGACCCCGCCCTCCGCCGCCAGGAATTTCTTCGACGGGATAAAATGCCTGCCATGCCCCATAAAACCGGGCGTCTGGACGCCGCCGCCCGTCATGGAAGCCAGCTCGCCAAATGTCATGCCTACCGGGGTGGTACCCGAATATTCCCTGTTGACAATAATAACACCGTTGCCTTCGGGGATAATGCCGCAGATACATTCAAAGCAGCCGCAGGAAGTCATGGGGTCTTCCAGGATACTGTAGAGCGACACCCGGGAAACTGCACCCCGTGAACACTCCTCCACAGCCTTGTTCACTTCCGTCCAGATGCCTTTCCGCCCGTCTTCCAGACCTGTCTTCGTAATGGGCTGGCAGGCCCCTGCCGGGTTCAGTTCCTTGGTGGCCTTGGCATCCAGCCAGCTGACGGCGCCGCATAATCCCAGCCGTTCAGGTGTGACCACACAGACATGGGCGGGGGCGAAAGACTGGCAGAGTGTGCAGGAATAGAAAGTATCCACGCTTTCATCCGTGAGAGAGGCCAGCCTGTCATCCCGCGCTTTATAGCTCGGGAGCGCCAATTCCTGTTCCAGGGACAGTACTTTTTCCCTGTCGGTGATAATTGTAACCTGGCATTTGTCAACTACGGAACCGAACTCATCATGCATCATGGCATACAGCACTTCACCAAAATGGCGGAGGCGCAGACCTTTGGCAAAAGCGTCTTTGCCGATTCTGATCCAGGCCAGGTTGCGCTGGCCCACGTGCATGACGCCTTCCATGTAATTAAGGAAGTAATGAATTTTCCTCTCCAAAACAGGTTCGAAGTCTTCTTCCATATTTTTCCCCGCCACTTCCACCACTAAAGCCAGGGGCAAATATACCGGAGGCTTGCCGGCATCAATATCGGGGCCGATGACTTCAATCCTGTGGTCTTCCACCTCGTGAGCGGGCCGCATTTTCACAATTTCCCACGCTTTGCTTCTTTTGCTGCCGAACTCGGCATAAATATTGTCCTTGCGGATTCTTTCCCCTTCAAAGGCGGCGGCAAAGCTGACGGGAACGGGGATTTCCTTGATTTTAATTTTAATGCCCCGGGCTTCCAGGGAAGTGGCGGCCGTTGCCCCGTGGTCTTTTTGCGCGAGCAGCGCTCCGGGCACTGCAGGCACATCCACATCAGCAATGACCGGAAAGCCCAGTGCGATGGCACCCGCTCCCGCGGCCACAGTCACTTCATCCAGCGGTCCAAAAGTATTGACAAAGGCCGGTATTCTTTCTTTCGTATAAGCAAGCAGCCCTTCCAGGTCTCCGGGAGAGAGGGCGCCGAAAATCAGGGCGGCCCGGACAGCCACGGAAACGACATGGATGACGGCCGTGATCTCCCTGCCCACAGGAATTACCCTGAATTCCAGGCCGGTTTTGACACCGGCCGCCGCCACCTGGCCGAGCACGTTGCCCACCAAAAAGGTGAGCAGCCCTTTTTCCTGGTAGTCCTTCACAATGGCGGCCAGTGCGGCGCTGTCCGCCGCCTCCCCCACCATCACGGCAATGCCGGGGATGTCACCGGTAACAAGGGGCACGCCAAGGGAGCGGATCACTGCATCCGGCACAAAACCGATGCCGTCGTCACCGTTATACGGTGTTGCGGAGACGGCATATTTGACCGCTTCAATGATTTCCGCGCAGACGGCGGTTGCCAGGCCCGCCTGCAAAGCTTTATCCAGGTCCTCTTCTTCCGTAATGAGGCTGCCGGCCACCTCCAGGGCACCCTGCAGTTCCGCCAGGGTGGTTATTTTGCTGCCCGTGGCCGCGTAAATCACAGGCAGGGCATACGCCGTGCCGGGGAAAGCAACCTGTTTGTCGGCGCCGTGTGCCGCCGCCGCATCCGTCACGGCAGTGCGCGCCAGTTCAAGCGCGGTTTTGGCACCGGTGTAGATCAGATTAAACAAACTCATGGCCACATACCTTCTTTCCTTACAGATATTAATTTGCCGCCGGCTGCAACCGGCTGTGAGCGCAAAGTGTGCCGCCCGGGCGTCACGGCGGCAAACCGTGTCCGGCAGGCTCATGGGCACGGTTATAAAGCGAGGAATGAATCGGCGTAAAGCGTTTTGCCCAGGATCATATCACACGTCTTAATGGCTTCCATCACTTTCGGATCGCAGGGGTTGGCAATGGCGGAAGTCAGACCGCACATCATGGCCATGGCCACCGTATAGGATTCCAGGATGGGCCTAAGCGTTTTGGGTGCCCCGTTGGAGACATTGCTTAACCCGCCCGTCGTTTTCAGGCCCATTTCACTCATCATCCTGACAGCTTCCAGAACCTGGACCTGTTTGTCCTGCATGCCCTTAATCACCAGGAAAAGAGGGTCGAACAGCAGGTCTTCAGGCTCCATGCCCGCTTCCAGGGCCCGCTCCAAAAGCTGCTGGCAGTACATCATCCGCTCATCATTGTCGGCGGGGATGCCTTCCCTGGCACACAGAGCAATAACCATGGCGTCATTGGCGGCCGCCAGGTTGATATTGTCAATCCTGTCGCCGGCATCGGCGGAGTTGACAATGGGTTTCCCCCTGGAGCGGTTGTAAACCTTAATGCCTGCTTCAATGGCTTTTTTATTGGCCGTATCCAGGGCAAGCGGAATATTGTCACATTCCGACTGGATCAGCTGGACAACCCACTGCATTAATTCCTCGCCGTTTTTTTCCGCCGGACCGATGTTGACATCAAGATAGGCCGCCCCCGCCGCAATTTGCTCCCTGGCCCGCGCCAGGATCGGCTGCGGATCCCTTTCTTCCAGTGCTTTTCTGATGGTTGGTGAAATGCAGTGAATTCTTTCCCCGATCACGATAAACTTTTCCATGGCTCACCCTTCTTTCATTCGGTTTTTTCACCGCCTGCCGCAGGCAGTGACTGCCGCCGTTTCCGCTACTGCAGTTCGTTTAAGAACCTGGGAAGCTGCAGCGCTTCTTTCGGCCCTACAATAATTTCCCAGCCGGGCAGTTCTTCTTCCACATCGCCTTTCAGCACCGCCACTTTGCCGGGCAAAACGAGGCGTTTCCTGGTCAGTTTTTCTTCCAGGCCGCTCTCTTTAACCATCTTTTTAATGACACCGGCGCCCAATTTCCCCGCCGCCCAGGAAGTGAGGACGGACAGCCCGCCGGCATCCGGCACCAGGAGGTAAGCGGGCACTTTCGACCTTTCCACTTCACCGGAAACAACAAAGTAGGTGAGGGCAAAGTCAACTGTGACCAGGACGGGGGAATCCTCCTGCGGGTTGGCGAATTCATACACCTTCGGTTCCACACGCATGGGTTTCTGCGGGTCGGTAAAAATGTTCTGCCGCAGGCCGAACAGTGGCAGGGCGCCGGCATACGTGATGTC
>DUUE01000014.1 GCA_012841735.1 Bacillota bacterium
AAAATTAAAAGCGCCCTGTTGAACTTGCTCACACCTGTCTTCCGGCCCGGAACAGAACAACTGATCATCCTGTGCATTGGTACGGACCGCTCCACGGGAGATGCCCTCGGCCCTATTGCCGGCAGCAAACTGAAACAACTGCGCCCCCGCAACACAGTTATTTTCGGCACACTTGACGAACCGGTGCATGCTGTCAACCTGGCGGAAACAATCGGCACGATCCGTACCTGCCACCCGTCACCTTTTATTATTGCCATTGATGCCTGCCTGGGGAAAACGGAAAGTGTGGGCTGTGTTGAAATCGGGGCGGGACCTGCCCGGCCGGGAGCCGGCGTCAGCAAAACTCTGCCTGCTGTCGGCGATATCTATATTAACGGTATTGTCAATGTGGGCGGTTTTCTGGAATATTTCGTCCTGCAAAACACCCGTCTCAGCCTGGTTGTGCGGATGGCGGAGACAATATCCCGGGGTATTTATTTTGCCCTGCAAAACTTGCCGCTGCCGGAAAGCCACTGTCAGACAAAGGCCGCCCCTTAAAGGGCGGCCTTGCTGTCAATGCTGCCACCTGCCTTCTATGGCCCGCAGCACATCTTCCGGGCGCATGCCCCGCGCATCAATGACAGGCACATTATGCACAACTGTCTGCATGCCCAGCATGTTTTCGTCTCCACCGCTGATAACCATGGCATCAGCCTCCCTGCCCGAATGCAGACCCACAACCTGGTAACCTTTGTTTTCCAGATACTTCCTGATTGGCGTCAGGCTTTCTTCCACGGCAATTATTTTTTGCATTCCATCGCCTCCTTCTGCACTATTTTCCGCAGCAGGGAGGCGAGTTATGCTTCAGGGACAAACAAAGTAATGGCGCCGCAGGCTGCCCGCACGGAGAGGGGAGTATTACCGGCCACTTCACCGTCAGCATGGACCGAGAGCGGCACGCCAGACTCCACTGTTATTTCCCTGCCGCGAAAATTGCGGACTGCAGGGTGGCTGATATGCCTTCCGCTGTAAACACGCGGGAAAAGACGCAAAAACTGCAGGCGGCCAATGCCGGATACAACTATAATTTCAATGACGCCGTCCGTGGGATCGGCATAAGGTGCGACCATCATGCCACTGCCGTAATAACGGCCGTTCGCCAGGGCAACGAGCCAGGCTTTTGTTCGCAGGCTTTTTCCGTCTATCTGCAGCCTGATCTCCCGCGGGCGGTAAGAAAACAACTTTTTTATGAGAGCACACAGATATGCCAGTGAGCCCCAGCGCTTTTTAATCCTGTTGGCGTCAGCCGCCACTTCCGCATCCAGACCGACACCGGCCACATTGCAAAAACAGCGGTTACCCATGACACCAAGATCCAGAGGGACTGTTTTGCCGGCAAGAATAATACGCACCGCTGCCACCGGATCGGCCGGAAGATTAAAGGTCCGGGCAAAATCATTGCCCGTTCCTGCCGGGATCAGCCCCAGGGGCACATCAGAGCCCATGAGGGTGGCGGCGATACGGTTAAATGTCCCGTCACCGCCCACGCTGACCACGGCACAGCCTTTTTCCGCCGCGGCACGGGCCAGATCCCCCAGCTCCGCTTCATTCCTGCTCACCGCAAAGTCAAAATCAATCTTTTCTGTCTCCAAAAAACGCTTTGCCTCTTCCCAGACAGCCATGGCACGGCCGTTTTTTGCAGCCGGGTTGATAATAAAACAGTACCTGCCGTGCCCCGACACTTGCTTCATCGTCTCCCTGCCGCCTTGCCGGCGCCTGTTTTCCCTGCCAGCAGCTGCATTGCTTTCCGGATTGCTTCTTCTTCCTCTCCGGAGAGGGCATAAACTGACTTGCCTCCGCTGACAGGTTTGGCATAAATTCTTGCTTCGTCCCTGCCGAAGATACTGCTGATTACCACTCCGCCGGCTTCGCCGTCCAGCACTGCCAGGGCAAAGCTTAACTCCCCGCCTGTATTGGGGAAAGCATTAAAACGGACAAAACCCACCGCCTGCAGGGCCTGCTGCATTTTCTGCTGCAGGCCGGCCAGCATGTGTGTGGCTGTTTGCAAGTCTGCGCGCAGGGAGGCAAGTTCCGCTTGCAAGTCCACAAGCTTTTTTTCCAGACTGCAGCCATCCGGACCGGCCATAAAAGCATTATAACGCCGGGTAAGTGACCGCAGGCGCAGGAAAAGTATAATAATAAACAAAAATAAAAAAGCAGTAGCAATGCTTGGCGCGTAAGACAACAACAATTCATCGTTCATTTGTTTATCTACCTACCCTATCCTGGCATCAGAAAATCACAGGCAGGATAACGCCGGCCAGCAGGATGACAAAGAGAAAAGCCGGCAAAAAATTGGCCACCTTTATTTTAACCAACTCCAGCATATTCAGGCTGATGGCCACAATCAGCATGCCGCCCACTCCGGAAAGTTCACTGATTACTTCCGGCCCCAAAAGCGGCTGGAGTGTTCCTGCAGCCAGGGCTATTATTCCCTGGTACAAAAAGACGGGAAGGGCGGAAAAACAAACTCCTGCCCCCATGGTGGCGGCAAAGGCGATGGAAGTAAAACCGTCCAGTATGGACTTGACATACAAAGTCTGATGTTGTCCCAGAAGACCGCTTTCCAGGGCGCCGGTCACGGCCATGGCGCCGATAGCGTAAACCAGCGTGGCCAAAACAAAAGCGCGGGCCAGCCCGGATTCGCTGCGAGCGGCCCGCGATTCCAACCAAGCTCCGGCTTTTTGCAGCCATTCATCTATGCCCAGCATCTCTCCCGTTATTCCCCCCAACAGGAGACTAAATATTACAAGCACGGGGTTTTGCATGGCCAGTGCCGTCTGAATACCGATGACAAGCACCGCCAGGGCAATGCCCTGTAAAACAAGCGTTTTCACTTTTTCCGGAATTTTATTGCCTAAAAGCAGCCCGATTGTTCCTCCGGCCACTATGGCCAATGCATTGACAAAAGACCCTTGCAGTGCAGAAATCCATCCGCCAAACATCCCGATATTCCTTTCTTGTGCTTTTTATGCAAATATTCTCTCTTTCCGGCCGGTCTGTTTCACGTGAAACACAGGAAGAGAAAAGTCGTTTGTTTCACGTGAAACATGCCTTACAGCAAAAGCTCACAAATACGCTCCAATTCTTCCGGGTCATGAAAATGAATTTCCACTCTCCCGCCGCCCCTGGCCGTCGTACGGATATGAACCGCCGCTCCGCAGGCCTGTCGCAACTTGTCTTCAAGGTCCGTCAGGTAAAGATTTTTCTCTGTTTTTTTTCTTTTTCCTGCCGACTGAGTCTTTTTTCCCGCCTGACCGGCCATTCTTTCCGTCTCCCGGACGGACAGTTTCAGTTCAATCACTTTCCGGGCGGCATCAGGCTGTTTTTCCAGGGGCAATGCCAGCAGCGCCCGGGCATGTCCTTCACTTAAATTGCCGGCTGCCAGCTCCTTTCTCACCGCAGCATGGAGAGTCAGCAGGCGCAGTGTATTGGCAACGGCGGAGCGGCTTTTACCCACCCTTTCCGCCAGTTGCTCCTGGGTATACTGAAATTCCTCCAATAAACGCTTGTATGCTTCCGCTTCCTCCAGCGGGTTCAAATCCTCACGCTGCAAATTTTCAATCAGGGCGATTTCCATCATTTCCCGGTCGGAAAGCGATTTAATAATCACCGGTACAGTTTTAAGGCCGGCAATTTTGGCGGCACGCAGGCGTCTTTCTCCTGCCACCAGCTCGTACTGCCGGCCACGCGCCCGGACAATCAGCGGCTGCAGGATGCCGTGCTGTTCCACGGAACGTGCCAGTTCCTCCAGCCTTTCCCGGTCGAAGCTTTTTCGGGGTTGGTAAGGGTTTAATTCTATTTCTTCAGTTGCCACATCAACCGCCGGGACATATGGTTCCTCCTCAATATGCGGCATGTCCGGCAGCAAAGCCTGCAGCCCTTTGCCTAACCGGCTTTTAGCCATTGGCGATCACTTCCTTTGCCAATTGTGCATACGATTCCGCCCCTTTTGAACGCTCATCATACAGAATAATGGGCAAACCATGGCTGGGCGCTTCGCTGAGGCGGACATTACGCGGTATGATAACGGAAAAAACCTGGCTTTTAAAAACTTTCCTCACTTCATCTACAACCTGCACCGCCAGGTTTGTCCTGGCATCAAACATTGTCAGCAGCACACCCTCATAGCGCAGCTTGCTGTTCAAATATTTCTGGACTAATTTCACTGTATTGGTCAGCTGGCTCAAACCTTCCAGCGCATAATATTCACACTGAATGGGAACAAGCACGGAATCGGCGGCAGTCAGCGCGTTAATTGTCAGCAAGCCGAGAGAAGGCGGGCAGTCAATAATTATATATTCATATTGCTCCCTGACCGGAGCCAGCACGTTGCGCAAACGGACTTCCCGGGACATGGTGGTTACCAGTTCTATTTCCGCCCCCGCCAACTGAATGGTAGCCGGAACCACATCCAGATTTTTGACCCGGCCGGGGACAATGATTTTTTTTAAGG
>DUUE01000362.1 GCA_012841735.1 Bacillota bacterium
CTGTTTTTTACCGGCGGGGCCGTCAGTTTTTTCCCCCGGCCGGCAGGCCTGTCCGGTTGCGTGATGACGGCGGACACGGTAAAAGCCTGATGCAGGGCTTCAAGAGCCGCCACGGCAAAGCCGGGAGTACCGAAAAAAACAATTTTAGTCGTTTTCATACTCCTCTTCCGCCTCTTCTTCGTGAACAAAACGGATCACTTTATCTACAAAAAGAATACCGTCCAGGTGGTCAATTTCGTGCTGAAACGCCCGTGCCAGCAGGCCGTCCGCAGTTATTTCCACCGGGTTGCCTTCCTCGTCCAGGGCTCTGACGGTTACTGCCTCCGCCCTTTCCACTTCCCCGGCCAAACCCGGGAAACTAAGACAGCCCTCAACGGCCACAGCTTTTCCGCTTGCGGCCACAACTTCCGGATTCACCAGCTTGAGCAGGCCTTGTTCATCCCTGATATCTATCACCACCAGCCGCTTGCTGATGCCGACCTGAGGGGCGGCAAGTCCCACTCCGTCCGCCGCATACATGGTTTCGGCCATATCATTAAGCAGCACCCGGATGCCGGGAGTTATTTTCCTCACTGCCGCAGCCTTGCGGCGTAAAACTTCATCACCGTTTTGACGGATGATACGTTGTGCCATTTTTATCTTCCTCTCATTGTCAGCCTTCATACCTATTATAATAAATGCATGGGCTCAACGTCCAGTGACAGGCGGACTTTTGCCGCCGCCCTGCACTGCCGGAAACGGGCCGCCGCTTCCCTGGCCGAGACCAGCAGCGGTTCCAGTTCATCGCCGCGGAGCACAAGCTGCCAGCGGTAACGCCCCCGCACTTTTTCCAGTGGGCAGGGTGAAGGTCCCAGGATATCGGCATTATCCCCCAGCAATCCCGGCAGCAGGGAAGCCGCCTCCACCACATCTTTTTCCGCCCTGCCGCTTATCAGCAGGCGCACCAGGCGGCCGAAAGGCGGATAGCCCAGTTCTTTCCGGCGGGCGCTTTCTTCCCGGTAAAATGTCTCAAAATCGTGCTCCCGGGCCGCTGTCACGGCGTAATGGTCGGGAGCGTAAGTCTGGATCACCACGCGCCCCCCCGTTGCACCGCGGCCGGCACGCCCGGCCACCTGGGTCAGCATTTGAAAAGTCCGCTCTCCGGCCCGGAAGTCGGGCAGGTTTAAGGCGGTATCCGCCGTGACCACACCGACAAGAGTCACGGCGGGAAAATCAAGTCCCTTGGCAATCATCTGCGTGCCCACCAAAACATTGGCCTCGCCGCGCCTGAAGCTTGCCAGGATTTTCCCGTGTTCGCCCTTGCGGGCGGCAGTATCAGCATCCAGCCGCAGGGGGCGTGCACCGGGGAAATGCCGCCGCAGTTCCTCTTCCACTTTCTGTGTCCCGGTGCCGAAATGGCGTATATAGCGCCCGCCGCAGGCCGGGCAGACAGCGGGGTAGGGCTCCCGGTGGTCACAGTAATGGCAGCACAGCGCGGCGGTGCTGCTGTGGAACTTCAGGGATACATTGCAGGCGGGGCAGCGCATGACATGACCGCAGGTGCGGCACAGCACAAAAGTGGCATAGCCTCTCCTGTTCAGAAAAATAATAGCCTGGCCGCCTGCCGTCAGGGTATCTTTCAGGGCCGCCTGCAGTGTGCGGCTGAAAATACTTTTATTACCGCTTTTTAATTCCTCCCGCATATCTACAATTTCCACCGGCGGCAGCGGTCTGTCTGCAATTCGCCGGGGCAGCCTGCCCAACCGGTATTCACCGTGCAGCGCCCTGGTATAAGATTCCAGCGACGGGGTGGCGCTCCCCAGAATTACCGCCGCCCTGTGCATCTCCGCCCGGCGCAGGGCAACGTCGCGGGCATGGTAACGCGGCGTTTCTTCCTGTTTATAAGAAACTTCATGTTCTTCATCCAGAATAATGAGGCCCAGTTTCCGCACCGGGGCAAAAACGGCGGAGCGTGCACCGATCACCACCAGCGCCTCCCCCCGGGCTACCCGGCACCATTCATCGTAACGCTCCCCCGCCGAGAGGCGGCTGTGCAGAACGGCCACCCTGCCGCCGAAACGGGCGACAAAACGTTCCGTCATTTGAGGTGTGAGGGCGATTTCCGGTACCAGCACAATACTGGCCATTTTCTTTTGCAGCATGCCGGCTATGGCCTGGAGGTAAACTTCCGTTTTACCGCTGCCCGTCACACCCAAGAGCAGCATGGGCTTTTGGCTTTCGCCGCCTGTTTGGGAGAGCTGTGACAAAACTTCCCGCTGTGCCGGAGTCGGCCGCAGAGGCGCCTCCACAGCCACATTGATACCGGCCAGGGGATCCCTCCTGACAGGCAAGTCGGTAAACTGCACCCAGCCTTTTTTTCCCAGCATGCGTACTGTGTCTCTGCTAATACCTTTGTTTTCGAGGGAGGTCAGGGAGGCTGGTCCGGACTGCAGTATTTGCAGGGCAAGCCGCTGCTTTTCGCCCCTGGCACCGGCATTTTTACCTGCTTCCGTCAGCTCGGC
>DUUE01000308.1 GCA_012841735.1 Bacillota bacterium
ATTACGAAGGCATCAATCTGTATGAGCATCTCGACGAGATTGAGGAATCCAGCTTAACTTTCCGGGACAATAAGATTTACAACGATCCCGAAGAAGGGCTCCTTAGTTATGGTATTGATCTGGATGTAGATCATTTTAACAACACCATACTAATCGAGGGCAATGAGATCGAGGCCGAATACGAGGCTATCTATTTTTACAATGTTTATGAATCAACAGTTGAGATCACCGGCAATGAATTATTAGTATCGGATGATGATGGCTCTTATTGCATCTACATGCCGTATTTTGAAGATTCAGTTGTGACCATGGCCGGTAATAACATCTCTGGCAACGGAGGAATTGATTTAGACTATCTCTATTCATCGGCCATATCCATTACTGACAACTCAATTACCTCATCTGATTGCAACCCGGTATATCTTTATTGGGTTGAGGATGAGACAACGGTTGAGATCACCGGCAATGAAATAACGAATGATGATGAAAGAACATGCATCTACGCATATTATTTTTTAGATTCTGTAGTAACCATATCCGAAAATGACCTTGTCGGAGAATGGGGATTCTGGGTGGATTATGTAGAATCATCGGGGGTAACCGTTGACGGCAACTCGATTGAATCCACCTATGATGCTGTCGGCTTCTACGATGTTTATAACAATTCATCCTTCACTGTTACCAATAATGACATGGTTGTCCTTGAACCTGGTAATTGTGGTGGTGTATACGGAGATTATCTTAAAGGTTCCACGCTTACGGTTGAAAATAACGACATCTCCGCAGAGTATGGAATTCTGTTATATGATTTGTGGAACGCTTACCTCGCCGCGCGAGAGAACACTTTTGCGGTCGAAGAAGGAGCTGTCGTCGTTTACTACGCCGAAGACGGCCTGATGGAAGTGGAAGAAAACTCCATTGCCACCGCCAACGTGGGGTTCGCTTATGATGAAGCCTACGGCTGCGAAATCAAGGTAAGCGGCAATACCATCAACGCGGCAGCAGCGGCGGGCGAAGAAGCCAGGGGTATCATTTTCGGCTACGATGATTCAAATGGCTATATAATCTATGGGTTTGATCAGCTCCGGCCCAACGCGGTGGGAAGCCCGGCAGAACCGTCCGGGAAGTCCTCGGGTAAGTCCGGGAAAAAAGCCACCCCTTCTTTACAGGAGCGGCAACCGAATTTCAAACCAATGCAAGGCTGGGAAGAGGCTTCAAATACCATTGAAGTGGCGGACAATATTATCTGCGGATTCAATGCCGGGATATATGCTTATGCACTTTATGATAATCCCGAAACCGCCGCCACTGTAGCCATTCACGGCAACAGGCTGGAAGACAACGTCACCGGGCTGGAGATCGTCTCGCTGGACTATACCCGCCTTGATTCTTCCTTAACGATCTTTAACAACAGCTTTGCCGGCAACGAAGTGGGCCTGTGGATAGGCTCCGGCGATTATTCCGGCACTGATATCTTCGCCTCGCTGAACAGCTTTACCGGCAACACAGAGGCCGCGGTGGTCACCCCCGACGGCTTTGACGCAACCCTCAACTGGTGGGGCAGCCCAGACGGACCCTCCGAAGGCGAAGTTATCGGCGCAATCTATGATCCCTGGCTGTCGGAAGTTAAGCTTGCCACCAGCGGCTCAAAACTGAAAGACAAGGGTGAGAACACCCTGACGGCCACCTTGTATGACAGCAACGGCAACGTGGTCAAGACCGGTCTTCTGAAGATTCTCTTCACCGTCAGCGGCGCCAACAACTTGTCTGAAATGGTGGCGCTGGTAGACGGCGTGGCTGTCTTTAAGTACCGCGACCAGTCTCCCGGCACCGATACCATTTCTGCCGGGGTGCTCTTCGCCGGAGTAATGACCGGGCTTGAATCGGAAAAGAAGCAGGTCCTCTGGCAGGGAGAAGAGAAGAAACCTGAACCGCCGGGTGAACTGCCCCGGACAAGCGGTTCAAGCCGGTTGTTCCTGCCTTTCCTGCTGCCGGCGCTTCTCCTGGCCGGTGTAGTAATACTGCTCAAACGCAAAGCAGCTAAAGCCTGGTAAACC
>DUUE01000083.1 GCA_012841735.1 Bacillota bacterium
ACGCACATTTATTCTTGTTTCTTTTCCGGGTCACCTTACAGCTTCCTGGAATCAAATATTTACAGCGTTCCCCGGCGGTTTTGCCCGTTACATCGCCCCGCCCCTTGATGCGCTCACTCAGGCAACCCCCCTGGCTCTTTTTCACGCCGGTGAAACACTGCCTTTAACGCAGGTTATACAAGGAAATATCTTTGGTTCCATGGGCGAAACCAGTGTGATGCTGTTGCTTCTTGGCGGCATCTTTCTGGTCGTCAGCAAAGCGGCGGACTGGCGGCTCATGCTGGCCCCCATGCTTGGTTTTCTGGGGCTGACATCCATTCTGCACCTGGCGGGTGTTGACGGTGTACCACATCCTCTCTATGGTTTTTTTACCGGTGCATTTTTTTTCCTCTGTATTTATTTCGTCACCGAACCGGTAACGGCGCCAAAAACAGTTCCCGCAAAATGGCTGTACGGCATTTTAGTCGGCATGATTACAGTCCTCATCCGTTACTATGGCATCTTTACGGAAGGCGCGTCTTTCGCCCTGCTGATCATGAACATTTTTGTCCCCTTACTGGATGAAGCGGTAAAAAGCCTGAAATCTTTGCGCAAAAAGGAGGCGACCGCATGAAAAAGATTTCAGTCAAGCCGGTTTTGTTCATGGTCGCACTCACTCTTGTCTACACAAGCGTTCTGGCTGGCATTAATGCCGTCACGGCTGAACGAATTCAGCTTAATGAGCATCTGTCGGAACGAACATCCTGTCTCTATGTCCTGAACATGCTGCCGGAAAACAGTGATCCTGCCCGGATCAATGAAATGTATGAAAAGCATGTCCAAAAGATCAATGTTGGCGGTCATGCAATCTTTGAGGGAGTAAACGAAGCAGGCGAACGAATGGCCTACATTATTCCTTTTGCCGGCAAAGCCCTGTGGGGCGATCTGACAGGCGTTGCGGCTTTTAGCCCGGATTTTTCCACCTTGCTCGGCATTGATTTTATCACGCATATGGAAACTCCGGGCCTGGGCGGCCGGATTGACGAGTTGCCGTTTAAAGAGCAATTCAGGGGGATTCACATTAACCCGGAAGCAGCCGGTGACTTTCTGCTTTACCGCCCCAACCCCGGAGGTCAGCTGGACGCAATAGCCGGTGCAACCGCCACTTCCAATGCGGTGCTGCGCATTTTTAACGCGACGATGGCTGCCTTACTGCCAGAAATCCGGGAGGCACTCCGCTATGATTAAAAAAGTAAAAGATATTTTTTCTCAGGGCGTCATAAGGGACAATCCGGTTTTCCGTCAAATTCTGGGCATTTGTTCTGCGCTGGCGGTTACCAATCTCATGCTGAATTCGCTTGCCATGGGATTGGGGCTGATTTTTGTTTCCTCCCTTTCCAGTCTGACTGTCTCTCTTTTGCGCAGACATACCCCCGGTCACATTCGCATGATGGTCCAGGTTTTGATCATTTCCGCCTATGTTATTATTGTGGACATAGTCTTAAAGGCCTACTTCCCCGCCTTAAGCAGCGCCCTGGGTATGTGGGACTCATCATTACGAATTGCATTATCATGGGGCGCTGTGAGGCATATGCGCAAAACAATCCGCCGTTGGCGTCCTTCATAGACGGCATTGCAAACGGTACAGGCTACAGCCTGGTGCTATTGACAATAGCTTTTTTCCGTGAACTCCTGGGCTTTGGCTCCGTATTTGGCATCGCTGTACTGGGCAAAAACTTGGTCAGGTGGGTCATCATGATTATGCCACCGGGCGCTTTCTTCGTACTGGGACTTCTCATCTGGGCAACCAAGCTTTATCTGCCTGCCAATGGTAACGGCAAAATGTCGTCTGCGGGAGGTGGACAATAACAATGGAAATTAACCCGTTTATTGTTTTTATGGCATCAATATTTACCAACAACATGATTCTGTCCAATTTTTTGGGCATGTGTTCTTTTATTGCCGTTTCCAGAGACAAAAGCACGGCCTGGGGGTTGGGTCAGGCCGTCACCTTCGTCCTGGCAGGGACGTCCGTCATAAACTATCTGGTTTACCATCATCTATTGGTACCTTATGGGCTGGTGTATCTGCGCTATATTGTCTTCATCATCCTCATAGCGGCTTATGTGCAGCTTGTTGAAATGGTCATTGAAAAGTATTTTCCTGTCCTTCACTTCCATTTGGGTATCTTTTTGCCCCTCATAACAGTAAATTGTGCCGTGCTCGGCGTCTCGCTGTTTTCTGTCATCCGTCAGTATAACCTGTTACAGGCAGCGGCTTTTGGTTTTGGCTCGGGTATCGGCTGGACTTTGGCCATTGTAGCTCTGGCCGGCATCCGCCAGAAAATAAAAAACTCCCCCGTTCCCGGAGGGTTGGAAGGTGCGGGCATAACTTTAATCATTACCGGCATTATGGCTCTTGCCTTTATCGGCTTTTCCGGCATCATTCACGTGCAGTAGGAGGTGTTCCCTTGGCAGCTATTGTGCAAACAGTTCTGATTATTACCGGCATCACGGGCTTTCTTGCGCTGATGCTGACTCTGGCCAAATTTTACCTTGCCACCTACGGTGAAGTCACAATCACGATCAACGATGCAAGGGAACTGGTTGTGGAGGGAGGCGGAACGCTTTTATCCGTACTCGGCGGGCAGGGGATTTTTCTTCCTTCTGCCTGTGGCGGGAAAGGGACCTGCGGCCTCTGTAAATGTAAAGTTATTGCCAGCGGCGGCCCGCTGCTGCCCACGGAAGCACCGTTTTTCACTGAAGAAGAACAAATGGACCAGATGCGGCTTGCCTGCCAGGTCCGGGTAAAAAATGACCTGAAACTGATCATACCCGTGGAATTGCTTACTGCACGCAGTTATGAGGCGGTCGTTGAATTTATTAAAGACGCTTCACCGACAGCCAAACATCTGCGCCTCCGCCTAAGCGACGGGCAGAAAATAAAATTTAAAGCAGGTCAGTATATCCAACTGACAGCACCGCCCTACCCGGGTAATCCGGAAGCCGTCTTCAGGGCTTATTCTCTGGCTTCCTCGCCAGCGGAACAGGAGGCCATTGAACTGATTATCGGTTACAAGGAAACCGGCATCGTCACCGTATATGTACACAAACATCTTGCAGTTGGTGATAAGGTTGCTTTTAACGGACCCTTTGGTGATTTCTATCTGCGTGATTCAGACGCGGAAATAATCCTTGTTGCCGCAGGCACAGGCATCGCACCTATCCGCAGTATACTTTACCAGATCAGGGACGAGCAGATTCAACGCAAAACCACCCTGTTTTTCGGTGCCCGTACGGAGGATGACCTGATCTGCGCCGGGGATATGTATGAATTTGAAAAGACAATCCACGATTTTACCTATCGGCCGGTTCTTTCCCGTGTCGGAGAAGATTCCGCCTGGCAAGGCGACCGGGGGCGTGTAACCGATTCCATAGAGAAGTACCTGCCGGATGGAGACAATAAAGAAGCATATCTCTGCGGCAGTCCCGCCATGGTGCAATCCTCGCTGGCAGCCCTGCTGAAAAAGGGATTTAAGGAAGACAGGATCTTCTTTGATAAATTCTGAAGTTCCCCTGTTTTCTTTGGCAATTTTACCATACACGCATGAGTATAACAAGG
>DUUE01000022.1 GCA_012841735.1 Bacillota bacterium
AATTATTGCCCGGGTGGAAGCGGCGGCCGCCGCGGAGGGAGGTTATTCCGTCCTTGATCCCGACCTTTTGGAAGAAGTAGTTAACCTGGTTGAGTATCCCGGTGTTGTCACAGGACATTTTGATCCCGCTTACCTGAATATTCCCCAGGAAGTTCTGATTACCGCCATGCGGACACACCAGCGTTATTTTCCCGTTTTCAGCAGAGATGACAAACTGTTGCCGGCTTTCATTGCCGTTACCAACGGTACAAAAGCGGAATTTAGCGGAAATGTGCGTGCCGGCAATGAACGGGTGTTGAGAGCACGCCTGGCGGATGCCCGCTTCTTCTTTGACGAAGACAGGAAAAAACCGTTGTCCGACTATGTGGATGAACTTGAACAGATTGTTTTCCTGGAACAGCTTGGCACTATGCGCAATAAAACAGAGAGGCTCATACGTTTATGCGATGCTGTTGCCACCGAACTGCAGGTTGCCGAAGATGTTAAGGCGGCAGCCGTGCGGGCGGCGTATTTGGCCAAAGCAGACCTTCTGACCCGCATGGTTTACGAATTCCCCGAACTGCAGGGGACCATGGGCATGCATTATGCCCTGCTTTCCGGTGAAAATGAAGCGGTTGCCAGGGCGATTCAGGAACATTATGCCCCCCGCTTTGCCGGCGATCAACCGGCGGCAACCCTGCCCGGCGCCATAGTTGCCATAGCGGATAAAATGGACACCCTGGCAGCCTGTTTCAGCCTGGGGATGATTCCTACCGGTTCCCAGGACCCGTACGCATTACGCCGTGGTGCGGGCGGCGTGGTGGCGACCCTGGCGGCCCACCGGCTGCCCCTCACCCTGCAGCGGCTGTGTGTGCTGGCTGTGGAGGGGCTTCCCGGCACAAGCAGGGAAGCTGCGGCCGCTGTAATCTCCCAGCTGGAAGAATTTTTACTGCAACGCGTGCGCCATTACTGCAGTGAACAGGGGCTGCGGTATGATGTGGTTGATGCCGTCCTGACAGGCGGCGACCGGGACCTGCCGGGACTCTTGTCCCGTGCCCGGACCTTGCAGGCCAAACTGGACACACCCGAACTGACAATGCTTTTGACACCGTATACGCGCGCCGCCAACCTGGCACGCGACGCACATCCGGGTGTACCCGATCCAGCTTTGTTTGTTGCCGCGGCGGAAAAAACTCTTTATGACGCCGCCCTGCAGGCACAACAGGCAGTAGAAGCAAATGTGGCCGCCGGCAATTTTGAGGCGGTATTTGCCGCCCTTGCCCCGCTTTACACGCATATTGCCCGCTTTTTCGATGAAGTGATGGTGATGACTGAAGACGCCGGCCTGCGGGCAAACAGGCTGGCATTACTGCACATGGTGAAGGAGCTTTTCCTGCCCTTGGGCGATATCTCCAAAATTGTCCAGGAAAAAAAATAAACGTCATGCAGGAAAGTAAGCTCCCATATAGTATATACTAAATAAGATTTTGCATAGATATAGTGTATACTATTTGCCTGTTGGGAGGGGCCGACCATCGAACTGAATGCAAGACAGAAGGAAATACTTGCCATTGTCAAGGCTGAAGGGCCTATTTCCGGCGAAGAAATTGCAGGCAGGCTGAAACTGTCACGGGCAGCGCTGCGCCCTCATCTTGCCGTCCTGACAACTTCCGGCATTATTAACGCCCGCCCCCGGGTAGGTTACTACTATGTGGGCAGGGCGTCTACCGGAATACCGCAGGTCCTGAGCCGCATTAAGGTTGGAGAAATAAAAAGCCATCCTATTGTAATCCGTGAAAAAACATCTGTTTATGATGCCATTGTCACACTGTTTCTGGAAGATGTGGGCACGCTGTATGTGGTCAATGAGGAGGGTTACCTGCAGGGAGTTGTTTCCCGGAAAGATTTCCTGAAGACGGCATTGGGCGGGGCCGACCTGCATAAAATGCCCGTGGGCGTCATTATGACGCGCATGCCCCAGGTGCACATGGTCACAGAGGAAGAAACCATTTTGGATGTGGTGAAAAGCCTGTGTGAACATGAGATCGATTCGCTGCCGGTGGTCCGGCAGCAGGGTGAAAATATGTATAAAGTAGTGGGGCGGGTGACAAAAACAAACCTGGCCCGGCTGCTGCTGGAATTAAGTGAAGGCCGCTAAAGAGGTGAACAAAAGGATTGGACGAAACAAAACGCAAACCTGTTGTCTACGTGGTTTCGGACTCCATTGGCGAGACTGCAGAATTTGTGGTCAAAGCAGTTGCGAGCCAGTTTAATTCCGGACGCGTGGAAATTCGCCGTATTCCGTATGTCACGGATGTGGAAACGCTCAGAGAAATTGTGGAGGAAGCTTCGCTTTCCGGGCAGGCAATGCTGGCCTATACCCTGGTTTTGCCGCAGCTGCGCCAGGTGGTCAGGGAAGAAAGCGAACAGCGCGGTGTAGTGGCCGTTGATGTCATGGGGCCCATGATGGATGCCTTCGGCCGGCTGATGAATGTGGACCCGCACATGGAGCCGGGCCTGATCCGGCGCCTGGATGAAAATTATTTCCGCCGTGTGGCGGCCATTGAATTTGCCGTAAAATACGACGACGGCAAGGACCCGCGGGGCATGCTGCTGGCCGATGTAGTATTGATCGGCGTCTCCCGCACCTC
>DUUE01000301.1 GCA_012841735.1 Bacillota bacterium
GTGTCTTCCGGGTTGGCGCTTGTGACGCGCTGGTGGCCGCGGACTTCCGACATGGCCTGCATGAAGTTCTGGCGGGTCAGGCCTGCTTCACGCAGCATTCTGTTTATTGCGCTGTCGTCAAAGAGAGCAAGCAGCAGGTGCTCAACGCTGACATATTCGTCTTTCAGCCGCCTGGCTTCTTCCCGGGCCCGGACAAGTGTCTGGTTGAGCCTTTGGGTAATATATGAGGAAACGGCGCCTGAGACAGCCGGTATTTTGGCGAGCGCCTTTTCCAGTTGCTGTTCCAGTGCCTCAGCCGGGACGCCGGCTTTGGCCACAAGGCGCGGGATCAGCCCGTTTTCCTGCCGGAGCAGCGCCAGGAGCAGGTGTTCATTGTCAATGGCCTGATGGCTTCTGCCAATGGCCAGCTGCCCGGCGTCAGTGAGTGCCAGCTGTGCCTTTTCCGTGAATCTGTTCAGATCCATAACCGGTCCCCCTTGTCTGCTTTTCTAATTTCATGGTAATTATTGTTCCACATCCTGTCAATTAATAAAAGGCTATGCTGTGTCCGTCACAAAAAGAGCGGAGACCTGCCGTCAGCAGGACTCCGCTAATGTTGTCTGTGGGAAATCTATGCTTATGGTTCACGGAAGAAACAGGAATCACCGATGAACTCACGCAGGATGGAATTGGAAGGGACTTCGCCCGCATCCAGTGATACAAAGGCGGACAAAAACAGCAGCAGGCGTCTGGCATCAATATATTCCGGTTCGGTCGGAGTGATTTTTAAGAGGAGCGGTTCGGCAAATTCTTTTAAAACAGCCAGTTCATACACCAGGGAGGAATTAAACATAATGTCCGCTTCTTCCTGGAGATTGAAAATATTGCGCTCTTCACCGCGGCGGACGGAAGGCCAGCGGCGGATTGTTTCCCTGGCGTCAATACCGCGGAACTGGTGGTCGCGGACTATGCGGCGCAAAAGGCGTGTGTCGGTGGTGTGGATGCGTGTGTGGCGGTCCACATTCAGGGCGGTGAGGGCCGAAATATAAATTTTATATTTCTGGTTTCTGGGAATGGAAGCCGTCAGTCTTTCGTTCAAGCCGTGGATACCTTCGAGAATTAAAGGCTGCCCGGGCTGCAACTGAATCACATGACCGTTGTATTCACGCCGGCCGGTGTTGAAATTGTATGTGGGGATTTCCACTGCTTCCCCGGCAATCAGGCGCAGCAAATGCTCGTTGAACAAGTCCAGGTCAATGGCTTCAATGTGTTCGAAATCGGGCTGGTTTGATTCATCCAGCGGCGTGTGCTCCCTGTCAACAAAATAATCATCCAGGGAAATGGGATATGGCCTGATACCGTTGACAAGCAGTTGTGTGCGCAGTCGCTGGGCGAATGTTGTCTTGCCGGAGGACGAAGGGCCGGCAAGCAGAATAATGCGGATTTCATCACGACGGGCGGTGATAATGTCTGCAATCTGGGCGATCTTTTTTTCATGCAGCGCCTCGTTAATACGGATAATATCAGGGCCCTGTCTCTCTGCGATCAGGTCATTTAACCTGCCCACCGTATCAACACCAAGGATTTCCGCCCACTTTTCCGATTCCCGGAAGATATCAAACAGTTTGGGTTGTTCCACATAGGGGGGAATGGTAAAGGGGTCTTTTTCCGTGGGAAA
>DUUE01000169.1 GCA_012841735.1 Bacillota bacterium
AACTGAATTTGACCGGCCTCCCCATCCGTATTGGCTTGATTTTGCTCCCCCCGGAGCCTATCCGTCCCTGGAAGACAACATTTCCGTGGATGTGGCCGTGGTGGGAGGCGGGATTGCCGGTATTACCTGTGCCCTGCTGCTGAAAGAAGCAGGTTTTAATGTTGCCGTGCTGGAAGCGGACCGGATCGGACGGGGAGCCACAGGCCATACAACCGCCAAAATCACTTCTCAGCATGACATTATTTATACCAAGATCAGGCAAGCCCTGGGAAAGTCCCTGGCGCGGCAGTATGCGGAAGCAAATGAAACGGCGCTGACTAAAATTGCGGAACTGATTGAGGAAAAACGGCTTGATTGTGATTTCAGCTGGCAAAATGCTTATCTTTTCACACAGCGGGATGATTATGTGCCCAAAATTGAAGCAGAAGCCGCCCTGGCGTCTGAACTGGGCATCAAAGCATCTGTTGTGGAAAATCCCGGGCTGCCGTTTCCGGTGAAGGCCGCCCTCTGCTATGAAGGCCAGGCCCAGTTCCACCCCCTGAAATATCTTTTCTCCCTGGCGGAGGCTATCCCGGGAGGAGGCAGCCATATTTTTGAGCAGGCACGTGTCATCAAACTGGAACAGGACGGCAAATACCGCCTGCACACTGCCGGTGGCAGGCAGGTAACGGCCGCAAAAGTGGTTCTGGCCACCCAGTATCCCTGCTACAATAAAGCCGGCCTCTATTTTTCCCGGATTTATGTGGAGCGTTCATATGTCGTGGCGGTGCGAACAAAAGAACCCTATCCCGGCGGCATGTATATTTCCGCCGAGGTGCCCGGACGCTCGCTGCGCGCGGCTCCGGCAGGCGGTGAAGAGCTGGTACTGGTTGGCGGTGAGCACCACAAAACGGGTCAGGGGCCTGACACCACCACCCATTACCGGAACCTGGTCGCTTTTGCCCGCAAAATCTTTCCGGAGCCGGACATTCGCTACCGCTGGTCGACACAGGACTGCACGACAGTTGACCGCATTCCCTATGTGGGGCGCTTCCTGCCTGAGACACCGGACCTGTACCTGATTACCGGTTTTGCCAAATGGGGGATGACAAACAGTATGGCCGCCGCTCTCCTGATCCGAGATTTGCTGGTAAAGGGAGAAAGCCCCTGGCAGGATGTCTATGACCCTGCCCGCAAAACTGTGACTGCTGCGGCTAAAACCTTTATGGTGGAAAACCTTAATGTGGCCAAAGAGTTTATTACGGGCAAACTTGCTTCCGCCCCTTCCGTGGAAGATGTGCGCCCAAGTGAAGGCAAAAATGTCATGTATCACGGCCAAAAAGCGGGGGCTTACAGGGATGAGGAGGGGAAACTCTACCTGGTTGATACAACCTGTACCCATCTGGGCTGCGAGCTCACCTGGAATGCGGCGGAACGCACCTGGGATTGTCCCTGCCACGGCTCAAGGTTTTCTTATACGGGTGATATTGTCACCGGGCCTGCCGTGGAGCCGCTCGCTTCCCTGAAAGAACCTGCGCAAACTTAACGGAAAAGCCCTGCCGGAATGGCAGGGCCTGTTTTTGCTTTATGAAGTAAGGATACTGGTCAGCATCATTTCCATATACCGGACCAGATAAGCGGCCAAATCATACTTGCCGTCATGCTGGCACCAGTCGTAGACGGCGCCCCGGGCGGCAATAAACAAATACCGGCTGATTTCTTCCGGGGTCATGTCCGTGCGTATCTCTCCCGCCTGCTGTCCCTGGCAGATGATATCCTGCAGCACGTTTTGCATGGGACGTCCTTTGGTAAACATTTTATTCTGGGCATTAAAAAGATGCTTGACAAAGTCAACCCCGCTTTTCATGTTGTAGTCGCCATAATACTTAAAAAAATGCAGAATCTTCTCGGCGGAACTGTCAAACTGCCGGATTTGTGCGGAGACAATCTGTAAAAAATAATTGTCAGCTTCCTGGAAAATGGCACTGAGCACATCATACTTGGATTTAAAGCGATTGTAGAAAGAGCCGACGGAAACACCGGCTTTATGACAAATCTCCTCAATGGTAATGTTGTCAAAACCTTTGCTCTGCATGAGACGGACGGCTGTTTTATAAATTGTATCCTGCGTTTTTTTTGCCTGCAACTGGCGTTTGGTAAGTTTGGCTTCCATTTTTTACTCCATAGGTAATAGTCTTTTACAGCTATTCATTATATCAATAATTGTCTTTGAAAGTAAAGCCACAGCGTAAAAAACAGCCACAGCACAAAAAACCCCCGGGGATCATGCCTTGACCGCCGGCACAATTCCCGGGGTGGGGGGGAACGGAGGATATTAATGACAAAACAGGCAAAGTCCTGTTATAATACAAGAGGGACAGGCATCAGGAAAAATACAAGCCGGCGGTGACTGTATACGCTTGCTCCGGCAATCCGCCCAGTTTCGCATAATGGACTGCCCTGACGCGGTAATAATACCCTCTGGGCGGGATGATCATCTTGTTTACACTGCAATAATCGGTATTTTTCAGTGTTGAGCTCCAGGATGTAATGTCAACCCAGGCGCTGCCGTTCCAGTATTGCAGGTAAATTGTGGTGGTGACTTCATTACAGGTAAAGTAGGTACTTGTCCAGCCGGAAATGGTAACATACTCGGAGTTTACCGAAATAAAAGATTCGTAATCCCAGATCAGAAACAAAGAGTGCGGCTTAATATCTCCGGCCTGGACCGCAGTAGCGCACACCAGCAGCAGAATAAAAGTAAGGGCGATTGTTTTCCGCAGCATTTTACATACCAGCCTTTCTGATTTTGTTCTCTGTTAAATAAGACAACCGGAGTGATAAAAGGTTGCATGATTTTGCATTTTTTAAAACACGGCAGGAGATTTTTAGCCGGCAGGGGGAAGGGGAGCTGACAGGAAAGATGTCCTTGAATGAGGTGCGAGATCTTTATGTAAGCCATGCGCCGAAAATTTTTTATCTTATCCGGCGCATAGTGCATAACACCAGCATTGCGGAAGAAATACTGCACGATACTTTTTTGCAGGCCATGCTGAAATATCACACCCTGAAAAACAAAGACAAAGCCGTAACATGGCTTTACCGGATTGCTGTCAATTCAGCCCTGAATGCCGTGAAAAAGAGTAAAAATGCGGAGGCGGCCGCCGCCAAACTGTGGCGGCAGGCAGAGTATGCCCTGCAGGAGGACCCCTTGCTGTATTTAACCGAGCAGGAAGCGGCGGAACAGATCAAAAGGGGCCTGCAGCAACTGGACAGTTTGTCCTTTACCGTTTTGACGCTCTTTTATTACGAGGAGTTTACCATCAGGCAGATCAGCGAAATTCTGCAACTTGCGCCCGGGACGGTCAAATCGCGTTTGCACCGGGCGAAAAAACAGCTGAAATTGTACCTGGAAAGCAATTCTTACCAAAAAGACAAAGGGGATACATACAATGAAGGATCGCTTTGAGCAGAGCATCAGAACTGCGCTGGCGGAAGATTTCGCCGGGTTGGAAACCGACAACCTGGGGCGAGTCTGGGCAAAAATAGAAATGTCTGCGCAAAAATACCGGCACAAAAACATGCGGCGCAGGCAGCTTGCTGTTGCCGCCGTTTTCCTTGCCGCTCTCCTGCTGGGCTTTTCCTTGCTGCCCCTGGCAGGGAAAAGTGAAGCGGGAAATGTCGGTGATTTTATCCGCAATCTGTACCGCAACACTGTTGGCCGGCTGTTTAATATTACCTTTACTCCGGTGGACCAGCCGGCACCGTCGCAGGAGAATATGATAAAACCTGATGATATTGTAATACTGGAAGAGGGGCAAAACCAGCCGGGCTACCAGGAAATTACCCTGGCGGAACTGGCCGAAATCTGCCCGTACCCGCTCTACCTGCCGCAAGACGGGCAGGCTTTCACTGTGAAAAAACTGCTGTATGAAAAGGTAAATCCTGTCCACTGGCGGATTATGGCAACCATTGGCAGTGAACATGGCGATTTTTCCTTTTTCCAGGAAAGATCGCCGGACACCGGTTCGTATGCCTTCGGTTTTGACGAAGAAGATACAACAATGGAAATGCTCATGCACAACGGCATGAGGTATCTGGTAATACAGGAACGCTATGAAACCACGAGAGTAAAATGGGTAAAAGACGGCGTCAAATTCAGTATTTATGGCACCTTGGGCATGGACGAGGCTTTGGCTGCAGCGGAAAAGGTTGCAGAGTATAAATAAAGTCAAACAACAACCCCCGCACCGCGGGGGTTGTTGTTTCCGGCTGGTGAAAATTATTCATAATCGACTTGCATCCCGTAGATATTTTCCGGTTCTGCAGGCCGGCCTGTATATTCCAGCTCGGACAAGGGCACACTCATTCTTCTCTTGGTTCCGATAACAGAAACCACTGCACTTGTGTCTGTTACGCTTTCAATCCAGACGGGCACATCCTGAAACTGAACTTCAATGTTTTCTGCAGCTTTCATGATTTGTTCCGCAGTTTGCCTGTCCATTGAATCCCTCCTTACAACTAGTATGCAACAATTGCAGGGTCCGCTATGCGAAGAAGCTGTCGTGCTGAATAATTTCTTTTTATAATAAAGGATTTGCCCGCTCTGAAAGCGAACTTGACTTATGATCTTTATTTGCTGCCGGAAAGTTTTTGGCCTGCGGTGTCGGCAGGTATGTCGGGACCTGCGATTAAATGTGGCTGTATCTGCTTGTATTGCGGCAACAGTTGCAAGGACAAAAAGGGAGAGGTGGTAAAATGAACGACCTTGAACAGGCACGCCTGGAAAGAAGGCAAATGATGGATGACGTCATTAACAACCGCCAGCCCACACGGGTACCGGTTTTAAGTGCATGTTCGACCTGGGCCTATTATTACAAGGGGTATAAACCCCTGGACGGGCTTGATAATGACGAAGTGCTGGCGGAAGTCAGCCGGGCCATCTACACTGACTTTTACTGGGATGTAGTGGATATAGGGCCGGCGGTTTTCCACCATCCGGATCTCCCTGAGATTCTGGGGGGCGGCACATTTACTTTTAACCAGGAAGGACTGCACCAGACCCGGCCGGGAGCAATCAATGTCATGGAGCCGGAGGAATATCCGGAACTGATTAAAGACCCCTATGCCTACATACTCAATTATATTCTGCCCAGAAGATATGCCCTTTTTGCCCCGGATGTTGATTTCAATGCCAAATATGAAGGCATTTTAAAAGTATTTGCGATCCGTGACAGCATTGCCAGGCGGGCGAAATTGCATGATGACATTGCAGAGAAGGAATTTGGCCTGTTTAACGCGGTCAACGGCCTGCTGCTGGCTCCCGTTGACTTTATCCTGGACTATCTGCGTGATTTCAGCGGCGTAATGCAGGACATTAAACGCCGTCCCGAAGCCGTGCGTGATGCGGGCATGGCTCTCGTGCAGTATTCCCTGGACGGCGTGGCCAATGTTAAACCTGAAGCGGGCAAGACGCTGCTGATTCCCATGCATTTGCCGACCTTCCTTAACCCGCGGGATTTTGAAAAAGTTTACTGGCCTTCTTACAAGGCCCTGGTGGATACCCTGGTGGCGAGAGGACACATTGTCAAATGTGCTTTTGAACGCAAATATGAGCACCTCTTCGATTTCCTGCAGGATTTGCCGAAAAATAAAACTGTGGGTGTCTTTGAAGATGACGATATCCGCCTGGTGAAAAAGAAACTGGGAGACACCATGGCGATTCAGGGCGGCCTTTCCACCCAGGCACTGTATTATGCCGGCAAAGAAGAATGCCTTGATATTGTCAAAGGGTTAATTGACGACCTGGCCCCGGGAGGAGGTTATATTTTCGGGACCAATAAATCCATGATTCATGCAACGGACGGAAATCCGGAAAACCTGAAGGCCGTCAATGAGTTTGTCCGTGAATACGGGGTTTACAGGTAGGGGGGCGTAAAAGAATGGAAAACAATAACCGTGAAGTTTTGGAAAAAATAGCCAAAGAAGTGCTGGGGGCAAATACCCCTGAAGAAGTAGAAAAAGCCGTGAAAATGTTAATCAAGTCATTTGCGTAAGCAGGGGGAGGCAGACGGTGCCTCCCTTTTTCCGCTCCGGTGCAATAACTGCGGCAGGCCGGAGCCGGCGCCCGTTGCATTAGGGCTGTACTGTGCAGGAAAAGATTTTCTCACTATCCTTTATTTACACAATAATCAGATAATGATATACTATAGATATGCAATGATTGCGGCAGCTTGATCTTCACCGGCAGCTGCCGTATCAGCACAATAATTCATACCAATTAAAGGAGGTATGCACATGTTTGATGCTGAGCAACTAAGACAGGCAGTCGGCAACCTGGAAGAGGACAAGGTCATGGAGATTCTGCAAGCATTTGTTGCCACCAATCCGTCTGAGGATGAGGCACAACAGGCTGTGGCAGCCTGCCAGAGCGGTATGGCCATTGTCGGGGATTTGTTTGAGCAAGGGGAGTATTTTGTCGGTGACCTGATTTTTGCCGGGGAATTACTTACCAATGCCATCGAAATTCTGAAACCTGTGTTGGGCAGCGCCAGCACGACCAAAATTGGCAAAATTGTCCTGGGTACTGTGGCCGGTGATTTGCACGACATTGGCAAGAATATTTTCAGGAGCATGGCGGAAGCTGCCGGTTTTGAAGTATTCGACCTTGGCATTGACCAGCCCGCCGCTAATTTTGTGAATAAAGTAAAAGAAGTGCAGCCTGAGATTGTGGGAATGAGCGGCGTGCTCACACTCGCCCTGGAAGCAATGAAAGATACTGTTGATGCGCTGAAAGAAGCGGGCGTGCGTGATAGTATTAAAATAATCATTGGCGGGAATCCTGTAACCAAGGAAGCTTGCGAACAAATAGGCGCCGATGCCTTTACAACCAATGCGGCGGAAGGCGTAAAAATCTGTCAAGGGTGGGTGAAATAGAATGACTGATGTTGCAGCATTGGCACAAGAAAGAACGCAAATTATCACTGATGTCCTGGAAGGGCGTATTCCCAAAAGAGTCCCCGTAATTCCTGGCATTACCTATGAGTTTTCCATTGAATATGCGGGTTTGGACCTGATGAATGCCGCCTGGAACACGGAGAACTTTGAAATTGTCTGCGATAAGATTTGCCAGGATTTCTATTCCGATACTTTCCCGGTTATCCATCTTCGTTTCCCGGCCCTCTACAAAACTCTGGGGGCAAAAAACTGGATTATGGGCTCTCAGGGGTTCCTGCAGCACCCGGAAGTTGTTGGCTTGCTGCAGGAGGAATATGATGATTTCATTGAAAATCCCTACAACTGCATCATGGAAAAAATCCTGCCCAGGATTTATGCCAACCTGGATACAGATCCCCAGACACGTGCCATTGTGATGGCAAAAGCTTTTTACATTTTTAACGAAGAGTTTGGCAATATCGGCGCAACAGCCGCCAAGTTAAGCCAAAAATACGGTTACGGTGTCGCCAACCTCTTTACTGCCGCACCGTCTGCGCCGTTTGACTTTGTTGCCGACCAGCTGCGCGGCTTCCGCAATATGATGACAGACGTCCGCAGGATTCCGGATAAAGTTGAGGCAGCAGTCAAAGCAGCCATGCCTTTAATGATTAAAATGGGCTGGCCTGCGGCTCCGCTACCCAACGCAGCCATCTTCATGCCGTTGCATATGGCTCCGTTCATGCGGGAAAAAGATTTCGCCCGTCTCTACTATCCCACATTCAAGGAGACAGTGGAAACATTCGCCAAGGCGGGCAGGCAGACTCTGCTGTTTGTGGAGCAAGACTGGATGCGTTATCTTGACTACCTGTACGATCTGCCAGAAAATACCATTATGTGGTTTGAGTTTGGCGATCCCAAGCTGGTCAAGGAAAAACTGGGTAACAAACATATTCTCACCGGCTTTTACCCTGTTACCATGCTGAAAACCGGCACTGTACAGCAGTGCGTGGACAAGGCAAAAGAGATGCTCGATATCCTGGCTCCCGGCGGCAGGTACTATTTCAACTTTGACAAGTCGCCGCTGACGTTGAGCAGTGCCAATCCCGAGAATCTGAAAGCTGTGCTTGAGTATGTGGCACAGAATGCCAATTACTAAAAGGAGGGTCTGCGGTGATTAAATCTAAATACTATAAATCATGGGAAGAATACAAAGCAGAGCATCCTGAAATCAGTGAACGCGAAGAGAAGGCAATGGCCGCCAGAATGCAGACATATGAAGAAATGATGTACGGCTTTGTCATGTTTCTGCTGATCTAATTCTGCTTTCAGGCATGAGAAAACAGGCACATAACAAAAGCAAACTAAATAGCGGCAGGACGGCTCCCGCAGCTGGTCCTGCCGTTGTTTTCTTTTTTCAGCTAAAAGCAGGAAGAGCCCGGCAGAAAAGAGAATTGTTATAATCTGCCCTGCGGTATCAAGGTAAAGAAAGGGGGATAAGATGGCGGAAAAGAAAGCAGCCAGGCTGCGTGAGCTGCTTGCCGGCTGTAATGGTGCCGTTGTCGCTTTTTCGGGCGGTGTGGACAGCACCTTTCTGGCAAAAGTGGCCCATGATGTTCTGGGGGATAAAGTGCTTATGGTCACGGCCACATCACCCGCCCACCCTGAACAGGAACTGCAGGCAGCCAAAAACATCGCCGCGCACTACGGCTTTCAGCATCTCTGCATCAGGACAAATGAACTGGAAAATGAACTCTATTGCAGCAACCCGCCGGAACGCTGCTACTTTTGCAAACAGGAAATAATCGGGCAAATGTGGCAAGTTGCCCGGGAATATGGCTTTGGCTGTGTTTTTGACGGCGCCAATGTTGACGATACGTCCGACTTCCGGCCCGGAGCGCGGGCGGCACAGGAACTGGGAGTAAGAAGCCCCCTGCAGGAAGCAGGTCTGACGAAAGCCGAGATTCGTTTCCTGTCGCAAAAGTATGGCCTGCCAACCTGGAACAAGCCCTCTTTCGCCTGCCTGGCAACCCGCTTTCCTTACGGTGAACGCATTACGGCGGAAAAACTGGCCATGGCAGGGGCGGCGGAAGCTTACCTGCGTTCACTCGGCATCGGGCAACTGCGTGTCCGGCAGCATCAGCATCTGGCCCGCATAGAAGTGCTGCCGGAGGATCTGCCACTCATTATGCAGCGAAAAGAGGAGATAACAGCCCGTCTGAAAGCGCTCGGCTATATTTATATCACCGTTGATTTGCAGGGCTACCGGAGCGGCAGTATGAACGAGGTTTGTGCAAAAGGTATTGATTGACAGCCCAATGCATGGATGGTATATTGAAAATAGGTTCAATACATGTATATCCAAGGCCATTTACCGTACATTTCCGGCAAAGATTTGTATGATGTCTCTGAAAACGGAAAAACTTTATTACAAGGGAGCAGATGTGCTGCGGGATCAGGGAAATCATGCTACGGAAAGGGCGGCTGCGGAACCGGAATTGAAGCAAAGGAGGATTACTTATGATTATTATCGGGGAAAAAATTAACGGAACCATCCCCAAAGTCGGCAAAGCCATTGCCGAGAAGGATGAGGCATTCATCCGCGATCTGGCCATCAGGCAGGCTGAAGCCGGTGCGCACTACATAGATGTCTGTGCCAGCACCGCACCCGAGCTGGAAGAAGAAACGTTGATTTGGCTGATGAATATTGTCCAGGATGCGGTAGACACTCCTGTCTGCATTGACAGTCCGAACGCGAGAATGATTGAAAAGGTTTTCAAACATGCCAAAAAGCCCGGCCTCATCAATTCTGTTTCCGAAGAAGGGGACAAATGCGAAGTCATTTTCCCGCTGATTCAGGGGACGGAATGGGAGGTTATTGCCCTGACCTGCGACAACAGGGGGATACCTTCCGACGTGCAGACACGTGTTGACATTGCCAAAAACATTGTGGAAAAAGCGGCCAAGTATGACATTACACCGGAGAGAATTCATATTGACCCGCTGGTAATGGCTCTTTCTGCAGACAACAACTCTTTCCTGAATTTTGTGGACACTTTAAAACAGGTTAAAGCATTATACCCGACGATTAAAGTTACATCCGGCCTGAGCAACATCTCTTTCAGCATGCCTTTGCGCAAAGAAATTAACCGCCACTTTTTTGCCCTTGCCATTTTTGCCGGCATGGATTCTGCCATTATGGATCCGCTGAACAGGGATATGATGGCTACTCTGCTGGCTACGGAAGCACTTTTAGGCCGTGACCGTTACTGCCGCAACTTCTCCAATGCCTACCGTAAAGGAAAAATCGGTCCCAAACTGGAAGACAGAAAAAAATAAAAAAAGGAGACTGAACAATGTTGGATTACAAAGCATTAACCCAAGCTGTCGGTGAACTGGATGAAGAACAAGTTTTGCAGATGTTGAAAGATTTTGTGGCTGCAAATCCCACGGAAGAGGACGCACAAAAAGCTGTTGCCGCCTGCCAGGCCGGTATGGCCACAGTTGGCGATTTATTTGAGCAGGGCGAATATTTTGTCGGCGACCTGATTTTTGCCGGTGAACTGCTTACCAATGCCATTGATGTCCTGAAGCCCGTCCTGGGCGGGGAAAGCTCTTCCACCATCGGGACAATTGTCCTCGGTACAGTAGCCGGCGACCTGCATGATATCGGGAAAAACATTTTTAAGAGCATGGCAGAAGCAGCAGGCTTTAAGGTGCTTGATTTGGGGATTGACCAGCCTGCCGCCAACTTTGTGGCAAAAGTGCAAGAAGTTAAACCCGATATTGTCGGTATGAGCGGCGTGCTGACACTGGCCCTGGAGGCAATGAAAGATACTGTGGATGCGCTGAAAGAAGCAGGTTTGCGTGACAGCGTAAAAGTGATTATCGGCGGCAACCCTGTAACCAAGGAGGCTTGTGAGCAGATCGGCGCCGATGCGTTTACTACCAATGCGGCGGAAGGCGTAAAAATCTGTCAGGGGTGGGTATAACCGGCTTCCACAGCAAGACAGTTTGACAAGTACGTCTTAGGGGTATATATTTATACTCAGCAGCATTTTTCCCTCAATTAGAAAAACTGCCTGGATGTAATGTCGCTCTGTGGACGGAAAGAGATCTGACAGACAGATAGCTAAAAACAAGGGGCTGCAGTCTTCTCATGTAGCCCCTTTATTTACCCGCTTTTCCTGCTGCAGAAAAGTGATGAGCGGAGGAGTTTACATGACTGACCATGTAAAGATTAAAGAAGCCATTGTTGATGCCGTGGCCGAACTGGATGAAGACAAGGTCATCCAGCTGGCTGAACAGGCATTGCATGAGGGTGTTATGCCCGAAGAACTGCTGGCGACAGTCAATCAAGGCATGTTGATTGTCGGGCGGCGGTATGAGGCAAAAGAATACTTTATTGCCGATCTGATCATGGCAGGCCTCATTTTCAAAGAAGTCCTTGGCCTGAAGCGGATGCAGGAACTTTTTTACAGCAAAAATAAAAAGAAGATTGGCAAAATTGTTCTTGGTACTGTCCGCGGTGACCTGCACGATATCGGCAAGGATATTTTTCGCGGTTTTGCAGAAACGAACAGTTTCGAGGTTATTGATATTGGCGTGGATGTGCCCAAAGAAACATTTCTGAAAAAAATACAGGAACATAAGCCCGACATCCTGGGGATGAGCGGTATTTTGACTTATACAGTGGATACAATGAAAGAAGTGGTTGATGCCTTGCAGGAGGCCGGTTTGCGTGATACAGTCAGGGTAATAGTGGGCGGCGGTCATTTAACCGCTTCAACAGCAGATTATATCGGTGCCGACGGCTTTGCGACCGATGCATATGAAGGCGTGAAGATCTGTTTGCAATGGATGAAATCTGCACATCAGGGGGAAGGATAAAATGGCGGTTCCTGTATATACACGGATTGTGGAGTCTATTAAAGAGAAAATTAACAGCGGCGTCCTGCAACCAGGTGATGCCATTGACTCGG
>DUUE01000321.1 GCA_012841735.1 Bacillota bacterium
AAAAGCAGGAAACCATAAAAGACAAAGTTCCCCAGGATCCTGACCGTCAGCTTTTGCCCCATGCCCGTTTTTGCCAGTTCATCCAGCACTTTCTTCCAGAGATACATGTTAAAAATAATTCCGGCGGCAAACAGGACTGCAGCAACTGTATTGGCGGCACCGCTGTCCAGGGTAATTTTCCCCAGCCAGCTGAGCGGGTACATTACCAGGGAAAATGTCTCCGCATAACACCACATCACCAGTGCCAGCATCATAAAATTGTACGCAAGCGCCACAACATACAGCCTGGAGATAATCAGCAAACTTTCCATGCTCTTTCCCCTCAAGCTTTTTCTTCCGTCTGGTCCTCATCTACCGCAAAGAAAAGTGCCTGAAGCAGATGTGCTGAAATTTTGCAGTACCGGCTGCAACTCCAGTTTCAACCTTTACTGTAAATAATAATAACATTCGGCAGGCAGAAAAACAAACCATATATTTCCATCCGGTTGCAGGGGCTTCTGCAAAAGTCCATTCTCCCCTGCCTTCTGCGGGAAAAATTTACCCTGCCTGTAAACAGTGATATTCGGCAAAGTCTTATGCTATTACTGTTCCCGCACTACTGGCATAGGGGCAGCGCGGAAAAAAGCCCCTGGCGCCGCAGCAAGATGCGTCACAGGGGCATGATTTTATTCCCACTCAATGGTGGCGGGGGGTTTGGAAGTGATGTCATAAACAACACGGTTAACGCGGGAAACTTCATTCACAATCCTGGCGGAGATTTTTGCCAGCAGGTCATAGGGGAAACGATACCAGTCTGCCGTCATGGCGTCATGACTGGTCACCGCCCGCAGAGCGACGGTATAAGCGTATGTGCGGCTGTCTCCCATGACGCCCACTGAGCGGACATCAGGCAGAACGGCAAACGCCTGCCAGATGTCACGGTAAAGGCCGGCAGCTTTAATTTCTTCCAGCAGGATGGCATCGGCTGCACGCAAGATGTCCAGCTTTTCCCGTGTCACTTCGCCCAGGACACGGATGGCAAGGCCGGGGCCGGGGAAAGGATGGCGCCAGATTATTTCCTCCGGCAACCCCAGCTCTTCCCCCACACGGCGGACTTCATCCTTGAAAAGATATCTCAGCGGTTCAATCAGCTTGAATTGCAGGTCTTCCGGCAGGCCGCCCACATTGTGGTGAGATTTGATCACTGCCGCCGTGGCAGTCCCGCTTTCAATCACATCCGGATAGACTGTCCCCTGCACCAGGTAATCCGCCCTGCCTAGTTTCGCCGCTTCCCGTTCAAAAACACGAATAAATTCAGTACCGATAATTTTGCGTTTTTCTTCCGGGTCGGTCACTCCGGCCAGTTTGCCGAGAAAATGCTCCGAGGCATCCACGGAGATTACTTTCATCCGCAGGCGGTCACGGAAAACCGACATCACCTGTTTTGCTTCATCTTTGCGCAGCAGGCCGTGATCCACAAAAATACAGTGCAGGCGGTCACCGATTGCCTTATGTACCAGGACCGCAGCCACGGAACTGTCAACGCCGCCCGAGAGACCGCAGACAACCTGTGCATCGCCGGCAACCGTTTCCCTTACCTGCCGGACTGTATCGTCAACAAAAGATGCCATGCTCCAGTCGCCCGCCAGTCCTGCCACCCGGTAGAGGAAATTCTGCAGCATTTCCCTGCCGTGGGGAGTGTGGGCCACTTCCGGGTGGAACTGGACGGCATAAAATTGCCGCACGGAATCCTCCATGGCTGCTACAGGCGCATTTGCCGTGGAGGCGCTGACGGCAAACCCGGGCGGTACCGCTTCCACAAAGTCTCCGTGGCTCATCCAGACAGTCACTTTCTGCTCCAGGCCGGCAAAAAGCCCGTCTGTCTTCCTGACTGTCAGTTCTGCTTCCCCGTACTCGCGGCGCTCTGCAGCGCGGACTGTTCCGCCCAGGTCTTTGGCCATCCGCTGCATGCCGTAACAAATGCCCAAAAGCGGAATACCAAGTTCATAGATGGCCGGCTCCACTCCGGGCGCATCCGCATCGTAAACACTCCCGGCACTGCCGGAAAAAACAAGCGCTTTCGGCCGCAGCGCCCTCAGCTGTTCAGCCCTTGTATTGTGCGGCAAAATCTCGCAATAGACATGTAATTCCCTGATCCTGCGGGCGATAAGCTGCGTATACTGACCGCCGAAATCCAGGATGATAACCATTTCCCGTGACATCTTGTTTGCACCTCCCGCCGGCCCGGGAAGCTGCGACAAAAGCCGCTGCAGGGCCGGTTCGCTCTGTTGCTGAAAAATTACTAACGTTTATTATAATGCAAAAAGCGGGGCCGCTACAAGCTGCGGCCGTAATTTTTCCTCCTGCTTTCTCCCTGCCATGGCAGGCAATTTTGCCAAACGAACCCTGCGGCTCCCTACTGCGCTGAACGTAGTATAATAAGGCTGATTTCCGCCCGGGACAGGAAACGGACAGGCAGGATTCCGGTCTGACCGATGCCCCGGGAAATATAGAGCCAGCCGTTCTGCTCCCGCAGCAGGCCTTCTATGTGAGTCTTGGGGAAAAGACGCCCGGATGCAGTTGTCAAAGGACCGATAAAAGGGATTTTAATCTGCCCCCCATGGGTGTGACCGGTTAATGTCAGCGCCACTTTTTCCAGCAGGGCCCGGTTTTCCGCAAGGGCAGGCACGCTACCATAAAGAGAAGACGATTCAAACCAGGTAGGAGCATGAGCCAAAAGAATAACAGGGCCGGTGGCCGTCTGCGGCAGGGCGGACGCCAGATCAGCATGACCGGAGTAAGGGTCGTTCACACCGGCCAGGACCAGTGTCCTGCCGTTTTTCCGCAACATGACATGCCTGTTTTCCAACACTTCCACACCGGCAACACGTAAAGCGCCGGCAATCATGCGCCAGTTTGTCCAGTGGTCGTGATTGCCGCTAACAGCATATACGGGGGCAACGGACGTCATCACTTCCAGCAGTGGGTATAGGTTATAAATATCGGCCGTTTCTCTGTTAACATAATCTCCAGTCAGCACAATAATATCCGGTTTGGCTGCCAATATTTTTTTGGCCACAGAACCGTCCCTGGCAAACCGCCGCCCGTGAAAATCGCTGATCTGCAGAATACGGTAGCCGTCCAGAGCCTCCGGCAAGCCGGCCAAGTTCACTTCCGTCACTTCTACTTTAATGGCACAAGTATCCACCGCAACCTGTGCGGCCAGGGCAAGCACCACAAGCAGGACTGACCGCATAAGCCATTTTCTCACTGTAAGGCTCATCTCCTCCTTCTGACAGCTGCAGCTTATTTTCGCCCTCCGCCCGTGAGATACCTGCCAAAAAATACAGAAAAAAGATACCCCTGCCCGGAGTATCTGTTCAGGAGTATTTTATTCTTCCGTACCGCCAACTGCTTCGTATTTTTCCGTCAGCGGTTCCATTACTGCGGCAAAGACATCGTTTTCATAATCTTCCACCCGGCCGCTGTCGGCCAGTTCCACCAGCAGGGGGTCCAGCGGAACGGCCCCCAAAAACGGCAGCCCGTATTCTTCCGCCAGCCGGCCGCCGGAACTGGGGCCAAAGACATATGTTTTTTCCCCGCACTGAGCACATTTTACATAACTCATATTTTCTATCAGTCCCAGAACAGGAACCTGCATTTTTTGTGCCATCACAATGGCTTTCTTGACAACACCAATGGCTACTTTCTGCGGCGTTGATACAACCACCACACCGTCCAGCGGCATGGACTGCATGATGGAAAGCGGTACATCGCCGGTTCCCGGCGGCAGGTCCACCAGCAGCACGTCCAGTTCACCCCAGACCACATCGGACCAAAACCGCTGGATGGTACCGATAATTAAAGGCATCCGCCAGATAGCCGGAGCAGCTTCATCGCCCAAAAGCAATTGCAGTGACATAATTTTTATTCCTGTCCTGCTCTCCGGCGGCAGCATTCCCTCGTCGCTGCCCCGGGGTGTTTCCCTGAGGCCAAACATTTGTGGAATGGACGGACCGGTTATGTCCGCATCCAGAATTCCCACTTTCAATCCTGCCCGTCTTAATGCCACCGCCAGCAGCGCCGTGACAGACGATTTGCCGACACCGCCTTTGCCGCTCATAACAGCCACCACCCGGCGGATCCTGGTGCTTGGTGTACTGGGCCATTTTGGCGGCTGATACTTTCCCTGTTCCTGTGACATTTACTTCCCTCCTGACTTGCCGGCTTTCCGGCGCTCATGCATTCTTATTATTCTGTCGGGTGGGCGGTTTGATACATTACGGAACCGCCTACAAACACCACTATATGCCATTTTATCATGTACGGCTTCTGTGTGCGACAGTTAGCGGCAAATGTCAGGAAAATGTAAGAATACGAAAAAAGCCTGCACAGCAGGTGTGCAGGCTTTTTCTTACATCATGGGCATATTGGGTGCACCGGCGCCGGCCGCCGCATTTTTGTTTTCTTCGGGCTTGTCGACAACCACTGCTTCCGTGGTCAGGAACATGGCTGCAATGCTGGCCGCATTTTGCAGCGCGGAGCGGGTAACTTTTGCCGGGTCGGGGATACCGTCCTCAATCATGTCTACGAAAGAATCGGTGGCGGCATTGTAGCCTACTCCCGGGGCGGAAGCTTTTACTTTTTCCACAATGATGGAGCCTTCCATGCCCGCATTAAGCGCAATCTGGCGGACAGGCTCTTCCAGGGCGCGACGGACAATATTCACACCCGTCAGCTCGTCGCCCTCTACCTCCAGGTTGTCAAGGGCATGAATGGCATTAATATAGGCTGTACCGCCGCCGGGGACAATCCCCTCTTCCACCGCCGCCCGTGTGGCGGAGAGAGCGTCTTCAATGCGCAGTTTTCTTTCTTTCATTTCCACTTCGGTAGCTGCACCGACTTCAATCACAGCCACGCCTCCGGCCAGTTTGGCAAGGCGCTCCTGCAATTTTTCGCGGTCATAGTCGGAAGTGGTGTCTTCAATCTGGAGACGGATCTGGGCAATACGCTTCTTGATTTCATCGGCGCTGCCCGCACCGTCAACAATAACGGTCTCTTCCTTGGAAACACGTACCTGGCGGGCACGGCCCAGCATGGACAGATCGGCATTCTTCAGTTCGAGTCCCAGTTCTTCGGAAATGACCTGTCCACCGGTCAGGATGGCAATATCTTGCAGCATGGCTTTGCGGCGGTCGCCGAAGCCGGGTGCTTTCACGGCAACGCAGTTGAAAGTACCGCGCAGTTTATTGACAATCAGAGTGGCAAGGGCTTCTCCTTCCACATCTTCGGCCACCAGCAGCAGGGGCTTGCCGGACTGGACCACTTTCTCCAGAACGGGAAGAATATCATGAACATTGCTTAATTTCTTGTCTGTCAGCAGGATGTAAGGCTCTTCCAGGATGGCTTCCATTTTCTCCGTATCAGTTACCATGTAGGGGGAAATGTAGCCGCGGTCAAACATCATCCCTTCCACCACTTTCAAGTCGGTGGTGAAACCTTTGGACTCTTCCACGGTAATGACGCCGTCTTTGCCCACTTTTTCCATGGCTTCGGCAATCAGGTCACCCACGGCTTTATCGTCCGCTGAAATGGCGGCAACCTGGGAGATGGCTTCTTTGGTTTCAATGGGACGGGACTGTTCCTTAATGGATTCAACAGCGGCATTTACCGCTTTTTCTATCCCGCGTTTAATCTCCATGGGATTGGCACCGGCGGTAACGTTCTTAATCCCTTCACGGATGATGGCTTGTGCCAGCAGGGTAGCGGTGGTGGTGCCGTCACCGGCCACATCCTGTGTTTTGGTGGCAACTTCTTTAACAAGCTGTGCACCCACATTTTCAAACGGGTCTTCCAGTTCAATTTCCTTGGCAATAGTAACACCGTCATTGGTGATAAGAGGTGCCCCGAATTTTTTCTCCAGCACAACATTGCGGCCTTTGGGCCCCAAGGTTACTTTCACGGTGTCGGCTAATTTATTGACGCCTCTTTCCAGTGCACGGCGTGCCTCTTCACGAAAATAAATATCTTTGGCCATGAGTTCTCTGCCTCCTTAATTTAAAATGAAATATGTGCTTAAACCAGTTTGCCCAGGATATCATCCTGACGCATAATTAAGTATTCTTCGCCGTCGATTTTAATTTCCGTACCGGCGTATTTGGAGAAGAGAACACGGTCACCCACAGCGACGTCCATTTCCACACGGGTACCGTTATCCAGAACACGGCCGTTACCAACTGCCATTACTTCTCCTTCCTGGGGCTTTTCTTTTGCCTTGTCAGGCAGGACAATGCCGCTGGCCGTTTTTTCTTCAGCCTCCAGGGGCTTGATGACCACGCGATCGCCTAAGGGTTTGATTCTCATAAATTAACCTCCTTTGTGTAAGTTGGTATATTGTTGTTAGCACTCTATGGATGCGAGTGCTAATTTTCACACTTGTAATGTTATAAAATATCCGTGCGGAACGCAAGCTGATAAGCAGGATTATTAAGGCAATTACCGGCAATTATGCACAAATAACTTAATTTATCCTTGCCTTTCTTGCAT
>DUUE01000195.1 GCA_012841735.1 Bacillota bacterium
AATGTGTGTTTAGAAAATGCTTAACAGAAGTGTCCTTTTAGGGATCGGTGAAAGTTTTTCCCTACAGTGGGTTGACACTATCTTCGCCGGTAAAAACTCTTGCACTGGACATAGCCGTGTGTTAATATAATATACGTGGATTTTCAGGCGGAAAGAGGTGAGGCCCGTGAAAGCTAAAATACACCCCCCCTACCAGAAAGCAACAGTAACCTGCGCCTGCGGGAATACTTTTGAAACCGGCTCGACCCGGAAAGAGCTGAGGGTAGATATTTGTTCCAACTGCCATCCCTTTTTTACAGGGAAGCAAAAATTCGTTGATACCGGCGGCCGCGTGGAACGTTTCAAAAAGAAATACGGAATGGAATAAGAGGCTGTTGCCGGAGTGTACCTTCTGGCCGCCATCCCTGACGTATTGTGCAATACGCTATGGTGGCGGCTTTCTTGTATAGCACAAACCGTGCACAGAGCGTGGGAAACGGGGGAAAAACATGTCTGCTGTTCCGAGAATCGGCGGGCAGGCGGTCATTGAAGGCGTAATGATGCGGCATGAGGACCGCCTGGCCATCGCCGTCCGTACTCCGGACACGGGAATTGTTGTCCACGAAGAAAAACTTGTGACCTGGGGGCAGCGTTTTCCGGTCCTGAAACTGCCCCTTTTGCGGGGCGTGGTGGCTTTTCTGGAAGCGCTTGTCCTGGGTACCAGGGCGCTGACCATTTCGGCCAATCTGGCCATGCCGGAGGAAGAAGAAGAACTGAACGGGTGGCAGTTAACCCTGACGGTGGGCGCCGCCCTGGTTTTTACCATTGCGCTTTTTTTCTTCCTGCCCACCTTTTTGCTGCGCCTGCTGCACGGTGTGCTGCCGGCCAGACCTTTGCTTTTAAACCTGCTCGAAGGCGCGGTGCGTATTGCCATTTTCCTGCTGTATCTTGTCCTCATTTCCCGCATGCAGGATATCCGGCGGGTTTTTGCCTATCACGGCGCCGAGCATAAAGTGATAGCCTGCTTTGAAGCGGGCAAGGAACTGACACCGGAGAATGCGGAAGGGTTTACCACCCTGCACCCGCGCTGCGGCACCAGTTTTCTGCTGCTTGTCATGGCCATCAGCATCCTGCTTTTTACTTTTTTCGGCTGGCCCACCCTCTGGCTGCGCCTGCTGTTGCGTGTGCTCCTCCTGCCCCTGGTGGCAGGTATTTCTTATGAAATTATCCGGCTGGCGGGACGTTACCGCTTTTTCTGTTATCTGACTGCTCCCGGCCTGTGGCTGCAGCGGCTGACAACACGGGAGCCGGAACATGGGCAGCTGGAAGTGGCCATCAAAGCAGTGCAGGCAGTGCTTGCCGGTGCAGGCGAAAGTGAGGTGTAGTGCATGTTTGAAAAACTGCAGGCAATTGAAGAGCGTTATGAGGAACTGGAGCGGCAGATCAGTGACCCGGACATCATCGCCCGGCAGGATGAATGGCGCAAACTGACAAAAGAGCATGCCCGCCTGACAGAAATAGTTACTGCCTACCGCGATTATAAAAAAGTGGAAGCCGACCTGCGTGAGGCCAAAGAGCTGCTTGCGGACAGCAGCGACGAGGAATTAAACCGTTTTCTGAAAGAAGAAATCAGCGACAATACGGAAAAAAAAGAAAAACTGGCGGAGCGCCTGCGCATTTTGCTGCTGCCCCGGGACCCCAATGATGACAAAAACGTTATTGTGGAGATCCGGGCAGGCACGGGCGGTGAGGAAGCGGCGCTTTTTGCCGGGGATCTGTTGCGCATGTATACCCGTTACGCCGAGCGCAAAGGCTGGAAAACGGAAATTATGGATGCCAATCCCACCGATATCGGCGGGTTTAAAGAAGTAATTTTTGCCATTGAAGGAGAAGGCGCTTACAGCCGCCTGAAATTTGAAAGCGGAGTCCACCGGGTGCAGCGCGTGCCCACCACCGAATCGGGCGGCCGCATTCATACCTCGGCGGCCACGGTGGCGGTCCTCCCGGAAGCGGAAGAAGTGGAAGTGGAAATAAATCCGCAGGATTTGCGCATAGATGTTTTCTGTTCTTCGGGTCCCGGCGGGCAGAGTGTGAATACCACCCAATCCGCCGTACGCATTACCCACCTGCCCACAGGGACGGTTGTTTCCTGCCAGGATGAAAAGTCGCAGTTAAAAAACAAGGAAAAAGCCATGCGCGTCCTGCGCGCCAGGCTCTATGAGCGTGCGCAGCAGGAAAAACAGGCGGAACTGGCACAAACCCGCAAATCACAGGTCGGCACAGGCGACCGCAGCGAACGCATCCGGACGTATAATTTCCCGCAGGGTCGTGTTTCCGACCACCGCATCGGTCTCACCCTGTATAAACTGGAACAGTTCCTGGACGGAGATATTGATGAAATTCTGGAAGCGCTGATTACCAGTGAACAGGCCGAACAGCTGAAGAAGGTGGACCAGTGAGCGTAACAGTCAGTGAAGCCCTGCAAAGGGCTTCTTTGCAATTTAGGGAAGTGGGACTCGGCGAGCCCCGGCGGGAAGCGGAAGCCCTGCTGTGTGCCGCGCTCCGCAAACCGCTGGCCTGGGTTTACGCCCACGGGGAAGCGACCCTGGACCCCGGTGCGGCAGCGCTGTTTGCAGCCTGGGTTGAGCGCCGCCGGCAAAGAGAGCCGTATGCCTATCTCACCGGGGAACGGGAATTTATGGGGCTTGGCTTTACCGTTACCCCGGCCGTCCTTATTCCCCGCCCGGAAACGGAAGTGCTGGTAAGTGTCACCGCCCGTGCCCTGCAGGATCACCCTTCCCCCCACATCCTGGAGGTGGGCACAGGCAGCGGCGCCGTTGCCTGCGCTCTGGCGCACACTTTGCCCCGGGCCACAGTTTATGCCGTGGATATTTCCCGGGAGGCGCTGGCCGTTGCCGCCCGCAATGCCTGCCGGCACGGTGTCGGGGAGCGGGTCCGCTTTTTGCCGGGCGACTTGTATGCGCCGGTGGCGGGAAAAACTTTTGCCGCCGTCGTCAGCAATCCCCCTTATGTCCCTACGGAGGAAATCCGCAGCCTGGAGCCTGATGTGCGGGACTATGAACCATGGCAGGCACTGGACGGCGGCCCGGACGGACTGCATTTTTATCGCCGCCTGACGGCGGAACTGTCGCAGCTTGGTTCCAACCCCCCGCTTTTGTGCCTGGAAGTGGGCTGGGGCCAGGCGGAAGCCGTGGCAGCCCTGTGCCGTGCCTGTGGTTTCGCCCGCATAAAGGTCCACCCGGACCTGGCCGGCATCCCCCGGGTTGTCATTGCCCGGCAGGATTGCCCCCCTGACGGATAGAACAATAGACGCACAAAAGCATGCCCTGGGAGCGGGGCATGCTTTTTTTCTGCCCGGCGGCCGGGAAAGGGCAAAAGTTCAGACCTGCCCCGTTTACGGCATGAAAATTATGGCAATACTATGGTGCAGGAAGAATAGGGGGGAATGCAATGCAACAGAAAAAAGTCCAGCTCAGCGGGGTCAACACCTACAAGCTGCCGGTGTTAAGCAATGCCCGCATGCGGGAACTTTTCCGCAAGATGCATGCAGGCGATAAAAACGCCCGCCAGGAGTTGGTGAACGGCAACCTGCGCCTGGTGTTGAGCGTACTGCAGCGCTTTAAAAACCGGGGGGAAAATCTGGATGATTTGTTCCAGGTGGGCTGTATCGGCCTGCTGAAAGCGGTGGACAATTTTTCCCTGGATCATAATGTCCACTTTTCCACCTATGCGGTGCCCATGATTATCGGGGAAATTAAGCGCCACCTGCGTGACAACAATGCCGTCCGTGTCAGCCGTTCCCTCAAGGCGCTGGCCCAGAAAGCCCAACTGGTCAGAGAAGATTTGACACGTAAACTGCTGCGGGAGCCCACTGTCCAGGAAATTGCCACGGAACTGGAGGTAACGCCGGAAGAGTTGGTCTTTGCCTACCAGTCTGTCAATGATCCCGTATCGCTGCACGATCCGGTTTTTGCCGATTCCACCGATCCGGTCTATATTATGGACCTTGTCAGCGACCAGAAAAATCACGCAGATCTGTGGGTGGAAGACATTACACTGCGGGAAGCGTTACAGATTCTTTCGGAAAGGGAACGGCGCATCCTGGAATCACGTTTTTTTGAAGGCCAGACCCAGACGGAAATAGCTTCTGAAATCGGCATTTCCCAGGCGCAGGTGTCACGGATTGAAAAAGCGGCCCTGCGTCGCATCAGGCTGCACCTGTCCGGGGAGGAAAACGGGGGTGTGGGCAATGCGGGGGCGTAGAGCCGCTCTTGTGGCAATGATGCTTTTATCAATGCTTGTGGCCGGTACACCGGCCGCTCCGGCCAGCACGGAAGCGCTGCTCAGACTCCATGTCCGGGCCCACAGCAACGCGCCGGCAGACCAGGCGCTGAAATATGCAGTCAGGGATGCGGTCCTGGCAGTACTTGCCGGCCTGCCGCAACCGCAGAGTACCGAGGAGGCCCTCCGCCAGACTGCCGCCGCACTGCCCCTGGTGCTGGAAGCCGCCCGGGACACGGTGGCGGCAGCGGGCCGGACGTATCCCGTGCAAGCGGTGCTGGGACCTGCCGCCTTTCCCACCAGGATGTACGGAGAGAAAGTGTATCGCGCCGGCACTTACCAGGCACTGCAGATTTATCTGGGTGAAGGGCGGGGGCGGAACTGGTGGTGTGTTCTTTTCCCGCCGCTTTGCTTCTTTGAGGCTGAAGGCAAAAGCAGGCTGCAGGCCGAAACAGTGGCCGCACGTCCGCACAAAACGGCGCCGTTGCCGCCCTTTAAATCACGCCTCCTGCTGTGGTTGCAGCGGCTTTTTGACAGAAGCTGACAGCGCCGGCAGCTCTTCCTCTTATTGAAAAAGCAGGTTCCTTCCGTTATAATGGACACGGTGCCGCTTGCGGCCACGAAAAGAAAATTCTGACGTTTCAGAGGGCGTCATCAAACCGGGAGGAAACATGATTGGGACATTAATTATTGAGCTTGCCGGCGGCCTGGGCCTTTTCCTGTTCGGGATGCAGCTGATGGCTTCGGGGATGCAAAAGGCGGCCGGCGACCGGCTGCGCCGGATTCTGGAGATTTTGACGACAAAACCGCTGATCGCCGCGTTTACCGGCATAATTGCCACTGTGCTGGTGCAGAGCAGCAGTACCACCACAGTCATGCTGGTCGGTTTTGTCAATGCAGGCCTGATGACACTGCACCAGGCCGTAGGGACCATCTTTGGCGCCAATATCGGCACCACGGTTACCGCACAGATAGTGTCCCTGAAAATAACACATCTTGTTTACCCTGCAGTAGCCGTAGGCGCCATTCTGAATTTTTTTGGCAAACGACGGACTTATAAATATATTGGACAGGCAGTCCTTGGTTTTGGTGTGCTTTTTCTGGGCATGAGCATTATGTCAACCGGTTTGGCGCCGCTGCGGGAAAATGCATACCTTTTGCAGTTGTTGCAAAACTTCGGGCGGACACCGCTTTTGGGCGTGCTGGCCGGTGCCGTGTTTACTGGCATTATTCAGTCCAGCAGCGCCACCACGGGCATAGTGATTGCCATGACCAACCAGGGCGTACTGGACCTGCCGGCCGCCATGGCCATTGTGTTGGGCTCCAATGTGGGCACCTGTATAACAACGCTGCTGGCCAGTATCGGGACTACGCTGTCTGCGCGGCGTGCCGCCGTGGCGCACCTGCTGTTTAATGTGACAGGCGTTGTTATCGCCCTTTTGGTCTTCCGGCCTTACGTTGCCCTGATTGCACACACAGGAGCGACGGTTGCACGACAGGCGGCCAATGCCCATACTTTTTTTAACATTGCCAACACCGTTATCTTCCTGCCCCTGCTGAAGCAGTTTGTTTCTCTCGTTACATACCTGGTGCCCGGCGAAGATATTACGGTGGAAATGGGCCCCAAATATCTGGACAAGCGTATCCTGCTGACGCCGGATGTGGCCATCGGCAGCGTCCGCCAGGAATGCCTGCGCATGGCCAGTCTGGGCAGGGAAATGGTGACGGAAGCCATGCAGGTTTTTCTGCGGGACGACGCAAAATTAATGCAGCATGTCCTGCAAAAAGAGGAGCTGATGGACAGCCTGGAGAAAGAAATAACTGTCTATCTGGCCCAACTGTCCCAGCATTCCCTGACCCAGGCCCAGTCCCAGGAAGTATCCGCCCTGATGCATGCCGTAAACGACCTGGAGCGCATCGGTGACCATGCACAGAACCTGATCCAGCAGGCCGAACTGAAAATGGAAGGCCGCCTGCCTTTTTCCGAACAGGCCATTGCCGAACTGGAGGATATGTACCGGACAGTGGATGACATGATTGCCAAGGCCATTTCCGCTTTTGCCGGGAAAGACCTTTTGCTTGCCAGCCAGGTAGTGGACCAGGACGATGTGGTGGACAACCTGGAGCGTATACTGCGCAAATCGCATATTACACGCATTAATGAAAAAATCTGTTTCCCCCCGAGCGGTGTAATTTATCTCGATGTGATCAGCAACCTGGAACGTATTGCCGACCATGCCACCAACTTTGCCCAGGCGGTACTGGGGGAATTTTAGCGGGGTGAACGTGGTGCAGAAACAACTGGAGGCATACCGGGAACAGTTCCGCGACTATAAAATGACCCCTCAGCGCCGCCTGATTCTGCAGACATTGCTGGAAAATCAGGAGCAGCATTTAAGTGCGGAAGAACTTTTTGCCCTGTTAAAAGAAAAAGACAGGGAGATCGGCCTTGCCACAGTTTATCGGACACTGGAGCTGATGGAAGCTTTAAATATTGTGCATAAGCTGAATTTTGGTGACGGCCGCAGCCGCTATGAACTGTGCCAGCCCCAGGCGGAGCACCAGCATCATCATCTTGTCTGCCTGCAGTGCGGCCGCATTTTGGAAGTAAAAGAAGATTTGCTGCACCAGCTCGAAACTTTGATTGAAAAAGAACACGGTTTCCAGATACTTGACCACCGTGTTTCTTTTTATGGCTACTGCAGTGAATGCAGGAAAAGCAAAGCAACCGGGGAGGATAACGATGAATAAGCGTGCAAACAGGGCACGGCTTTGTGTCGGCCTTTTTTTACTGCCGGTGATCCTTATTCTTTGTGCCGCCGGCGCCGGTGCGGCGCCTGACGGCACTGACGAAGCAATACAGCTGCGCGGCCGGGTGCTTTCTGTGGAAAACCTGGAACCGGGGGAAGAATTGGCCGGGTTTGTGACCACGGAACAGCTGGCAAGGGTGGAAATCACCGCCGGCAAGTATAAGGGAGAAATTTATACACTGCTTAATTACCTGACGGACCACCCTTATTTTGATATTGTCCTGGAACCGGGCGACAGGGTGCTTTTGCGCGGGGAGGTGGATGCGGCGGGCCGGCTGCGGGCGGTGGAACTGGAAGACCGTATCCGTGACAACTATCTTTACCTGCTGGGCGGCCTTTTTATCCTGCTGTTGGTGCTGATTGGCCGCCGCAAGGGCTTAATTACGGTGGTGACACTGGGCATAACAGTGGCCTGTGTTTTCGGCATCCTGCTGCCACTCCTGCTGCGCGGCTATGCGCCTATTCCCCTGGCGGTCCTGGTCTCGGCGGTTGTAACTTTTATTACCCTGGTGGCATTAAACGGGCTGCAGCGGAAAACTTTTGCCGCTCTTATCGGCACGGTGGGCGGCGTGCTGGTGGCGGGGCTTTTGGCTTATTTTGCCGGCACTGCCGCCAATCTTACGGGGTTCTCCAGTGAGGAAGCCCAGATGTTGCAGTTCATGGAGCTTGGCACCATTGATGTCCGGGGACTGCTTTTTGCCGGCATTATTATCGGCGCCCTGGGGGCAGTGATGGATGTGGCCATGTCCATTGCCGCCGCTTCTCATGAAATCTCCCTGAATGCCCCCGGCATCAGTGTACGGCAGCTGATCCGTTCCGCCCTGAATGTGGGCACGGACGTGATGGGGACCATGGCCAATACGCTGATTTTGGCCTACGTGGGGGCATCGCTGCCCTTAATGCTGCTCTTTTTGGGCATGGACACGCCGCTGCTTTCCATTGTCAACCGTGACCTGGTGGCAACGGAGGTTATCCGGGCCATGGCGGGCAGTATCGGTATTATTGCCGCCGTCCCGCTGACCGCCATCACCTCAGGCCTGCTGCGCTCTGCCGCTGCGGAAACGGCACAGGCACTAAATCAGGAAATAAAAAAAGAAGGGTAAGCAGCAATCTTGCCTGCCCTTCTTTTTTTTCAGTCTTCCTTTTAATCTTCTGCGGGAAAACGTTCCTGCTTTTTCTTTTGCTGCCAGGCGGCCAGGGCGGCGGCATAAATTTCTTTCAGAGGGGTGCCTGTCCCGGCTGCCAGGGCGGCGCAGTCTTCATATTCCGGAGAGGCATTGAGCAGGCGGCCGTCCAGTTCGCCCAGCTTGATGCGCACAAGCCCGTAGGGCGTTTTTACTTCCACACTGCGCCGGTTAAGCATCAGCTTGTCCGCAGTGGTCCTGCGCACTCCCAGGGTGGTGGTTTCGGCAAAGAGCGCCTGCAGGACCGCTTCTTCATGGGGGGAATGGACCAGCACTGTCACCATGGTACCCGGGCGGCCTTTTTTCATGAGGACTGGTGTTAAAGTCACATCAACCGCCCCGGCGTCCGCCAGCTTCCCGGCCAGGTAACCGTAAAACTCCGGGTTCATGTCATCAATGGTCGCTTCATACACGGTAACCGTGGCGGCGGCAAGGCCTGCGGCCCGTGCTTTGCCCACAGTCACCCGCAGCACATTGGGCCGGGCCAGTTCCCTGCTGCCCGCGCCGTAGCCGGTTTTAAGCACCGTCATGGCGGGCGGGGGGCCGAAAGTGGCAATAGTGGTGAGAATGGCGGCTCCGGTGGGTGTGAGCAGTTCGCCCTCCGCACAAGGGGCAGAGACGGGGACGCCGCGCAGCAGTTCCAGGGTGGCCGGTGCCGGCACCGGCAGGACACCGTGGGCGCATTCCACGGTGCCGCAGCCTGTCTGCAGGGGGGAAGAATAAATTTTTTCCGCCCCCAGGTCTGCCAGGGCGGCCGCCGTCCCCACAATGTCCACAATGGAATCCACCGCCCCCACTTCGTGGAAATGGACTTTTTCCGGCGGCACACCGTGGACTTTGCCTTCCGCTGCGGCCAGGCGGGTAAAGACGGCCAGGCTCACTTCCCTGACCCGGGGGGAAAGGCCGCTTGCCAAAAGCATGTTCTTAATATCATGAAAGTGGCGGTGCGGCTGGTCTTTTTCCCGCACCCTGACATGTACTTTGAGGGCGTTGATCCCTTTTTTGTTTACCCGTTCCGTCTCCAGTTCAAAGCCCGTAAGCGGCAGCCTGGCCAGCTCGGATCTCACCGCTTCCTCCCGGGAGCCTGCGTCCAGCAGCGCTCCCAGGATCATATCGCCGGCAGCACCGCTGAAACAGTCAAAATAAAGGATTTTCATGCCCGGCTCCCCCTCCCGCCGGACCTGACCCGGTTAATGAGGGCGGCCATATAACCGCCGCCAAAACCGTTGTCAATATTGACCACAGCCACACCGGTGGCGCAGGTGTTCAGCATGGTCAGCAGGGCGGAGAGTCCGCCGAAACTGGCGCCGTAGCCCACAGAAGTGGGAACGGCAATGACGGGGCTGTCCACCAGGCCGCCCACCACGCTGGCCAGCGCACCTTCCATCCCGGCCACCACCACCAGCACATTGGCGGCCTGCAGGCGATCCTGGCTGGCCAGCAGGCGGTGAATCCCGGAAACACCAACATCATAGAGCCGTTCCACCTGGGCACCCATCAGTTCCGCCGTCAGTGCCGCCTCCTCCGCCACTGCCAGGTCGGCCGTCCCCGCCGCCACCACCAGCACCAGGCCTTCTTTTTTCCCTTCCGGGTCACGGTTAACCACAATACACTTGGGCAGGGCGTAATATTCGGCCCCGGGCAGGACAGCTTTCACCGCAGCGTAAACATGCTTGTCGGCCCGGGTGGCCAAGATGCTCCTGGTGGACTCTGCCATGCGCGAGATGATACTTACTATCTGTTCCGTCGTTTTGCCGGGACAGTAAATTACTTCCGGAAAACCCTGGCGCAGTGCGCGGTGGTGGTCCACCTTGGCAAAACCCAGGTCTTCATATCCCAATGTACGCAGTCTCTCCAGTGCTTCATCAATGGTCAGGTCTCCGGCCTGCACATTAGCGAGCAGGCTGCGGAGGTATTTTTTGTCCATACTTTATACCTGTACCTCCTTCCTGGTCTTATCCTTAAATGTACCATAATTCTCCGGGAAAAATAAACAGGCGGGCAGAAATTTATCCCTTCCCGGGCAGACTATAACGGCGGCAGGATATCCGAAAAATTTTGTCGAACTAAAACCGGAAAGCTGACGGCACATTGTGTACTTGGCATTTCCTTTTGTTTGTGATATAAATCCTACAGTAAGGTAAGTCAGCGGAAAAGTGGTGGCGCGGTGAGAAAAACAGAGGCGGGAACTTTTGTCTTTGACGGCCGCACGCC
>DUUE01000302.1 GCA_012841735.1 Bacillota bacterium
ATAATGTGAGGCATATATTGTCAGATCACAGGGGAAGACATAATTTATTCAAGCAAGAACAACTGCACCCAGTAAAATTTGTAGTGATTGGCGCCCCGGTAAAAGCCGATACCAATGCTTTTATACTCCGCCTTTAAAATGTTTGCCCTGTGCCCGGCACTTTGCATCCAGCCGTCCATCACACCTTCCGGCGTCCGGTACCCGCCGGCTATATTCTCACCCACGCCATGATGGGGAATAGCAAAAGAATTGACCATCTCGTCCGGTGAACCATATGTGGGTGACTCATGGGCAAAATACCCGTGGTCGTGCATTTCCCTGGCCTTGATCAGGGCAACCTCGCATAATTCCCGGTGAAGCTGCAGTGGCGGGAGCCTCGCTTTTTTCCTTGCGTCATTTGTCAGCCGGAAAACTTCCAGAACGAATTGTGCATCCTTATCTGTATCTGTATCCGCAGGTGAACATCCGTCCGGTTCAGGCTCACTGATTTGCACCGGCGGGGCTTTACACTCTTTATTGTTGTTTGTTTCTGTCTCCGGCGTGGGTGCCGGCTTTTTTACATGCTGACCGGACGGTGTGGTACCCGGATTCATTTCTGTTTCTTTTGCCGGCGGTGGCGGAAAATTTGTATCTTCCGGCAGGCTTTCAGCCGTTTGTTCCTGCTGCTTGCCTGTTGCTTGCCCCAGCCCCTTCTCATTGTTATCAAAAGTGTTGTTATTACTGCTGTAGAAGTTGTCCCCTGCGGTACAGCCGGTCAGTGGCAAGCCTCTTCCTCCCTCTCCTGCCGGGTCTGCCCCCGGCAGTTGTGTGGGAAGGAAAAACAGCAGTAAAACTATAAAAAGCAAGAGAAATCTTTTCATTTCTTCCCGTCTCCTCATACTGAAACATCACGGCAACCGGAAACTGCATGATGTATAAAAGCCACATTACCTTGCGGGAGAAACTAGGAAAGATATTTTACCGTCCTTCGCAAAATCTCGCCTGCCCTGCCCAGAAGGACCAAATCAAAGGCATACCCGGCACTCCTGTCCTCATTGTTGATGAGAACCAGTTTACCTTCCGTCAGATAAGGCAGCTGGTTGACAGGAGATACTTCCAGGCTGGTGCCGATCACAAGCAGTAAATCCGAGCGCTTTATTTCTGTGATGGCAGCATTCCAGACGTCGGCAGGCAGCGGTTCGCCGAAAAGAACAACTTTGGGGCGTAACGCATATTGCTTACAGCCTTTGCAGGGCTGCCTGGACAGCAGTTCCTGTTCCGTAGCCGGCAGACCGCAGCGGTCACAAAATATTTCTTTCATATTGCCGTGCAATTCATAAACTTTTTTACTGCCGGCTTTTCCGTGCAGGCCGGATATGTTTTGTGTGGTAATCGCTTTAATCAAGCCCCGTTGTTCCAAATCCGCCAGAACGTAATGGCCCGGGTGCGGCTCAACATGCTTCATGGTACTGAGGCGCTCCCGGTAAAACTCATGGAATAAGTCATAGTTCTGCTGGAAAGTTGTGATATCCGCCACCAGCCGCGGGTCATAGTTTCGCCAGAGACCGTTTTTACCCCGGAAGTCCGGAATATTGCTCTCTGTATCCATACCGGCGCCGGTCAGCACAACAGTATATTTTGTCTGCAACAGCAGGACAGCCAGTTCTTTACAACCGTCTTCCAGCCTTTCTCCGGCAAAAATAATGCTCATGACTCACTCCTCCCTTGCCATTGCTTGAAATTTCAGGGTAAGCAACAATCTTTAACGGCAGCTATGACGTGCGGGCAAACAGGCGCAAAATTGAGGCATTCCAACTGCGTTCGCCTCCCACGCGGATGTCGCGCTTAAGAAACAGATACCATGCCGCGGTTACAATACAGAGCGCCGTTAAAAGCAGTCCCAGAAGCCAGTCCCATCTCATACCAGACAAAGCCATCCCGCCCTGGTAATAGTACAGTGGGGTATATTTCATCAGCGGCGCCAGCTTATCATTTAGCCGTGAGAGTCCCAGCAGCAAATAATTCCCCACCAGCAGCGCCCCTGTCACCATCCCCGCAATACGTGCCGCCGGCAAGACTAAACCGAGCAGCATGGCAACAGCCGCAAACAACAACAGGATCGCCAGCAGCGAAAGAAAGGGCAACAGCAGCTCCAGCCAACTTAATTCCAGCCCCGCATGTCCGGCCGGCAGGACCCAGCTTAACCAGCCTGCAGCCATGATTATCGCAAGGGCGGCTGCCAGGCCCAGAAAGCGCCCCAGAAAAAGACTTGTCCTGCTTATGGGCTGTGCCAGTACCAAATCAAGCACGCCTTTTTCCTCATCACCCGCCAAAAGGCCTGTGCCGGCACTGATGGCGATGATGCCTGCCACCAGGTGCATGTAGGAAAAAAAGTAGACATCAAGATAACCCATGGGAGTGGCGAGTGCATGGATATTCTCAAAGAAAGCAAGCATTGCTTCAGGAAACATGTTAAGATATTCATCCAGCATTGCACTCATATCTGCCATATTGGGATAGATTAATGCCATCAGTAAACCGTACAGGGCGATGCCGGCGGACCAGCATACAATCTGCCAGCGCAGACGCCGCAGTGTGTGTACAAATTCGACTGTCATCACTGCTTCCCTCCTTGTCATTCTTTCTGATAAAATGTTAGGAATATTTCTTCCAGGGATAAATGTTCTGACTGCAGGTCGCTGACAGGGAATGCGGCAAGGATTTTCAGGAAACGGTCTACCTCACCTTCCACCTGCAGGATAACTTCATGTGCACTCTCACGGCGGATGAGGGAAGTGCCTGCCACGGCAGTCAAGGGCTCCGGGTCTACCGGTGTGCGAAAGCGGACTCTGTAGCGGCGCAGAGCCATGGTGGCCAGTTGTGCCGGGTCTGCTTCTTCAACAATCACACCGTCACGAATAATGGCCACTCTCCCCGCAATGGCTTCCACTTCACTGATTATATGCGAGGAGAAGAAAACAGTGGCACCTGCGGCTTGTGCTTCCCGTAAAAGTGTATATACTTCCTGCTGCATCAGCGGGTCCAGGCCGCTTGTCGGTTCGTCCAGCAGCAGCAGTTCAGGTTGGCCCATCAGAGCCTGTACCAACCCAACTTTCTGCTTATTGCCTTTGGAAAGATTCTTAATTGGTGCTTTCAGGTTTAAGTCAAGGCGTTCAGCCAGGGCGGAAATCTCCTGCCGGCTGCTTTTGCGCCCGCGCAGCTCATTAAAATAGTTTAAGGCAGCTTCAACAGTCTGATTGCCTTCCAGGTGCAGCTCACCGGGCAGATAGCCCGTTTTTGCCCGGACGGCTACCGGGTCTTTTACCGGGTCTATTCCCAGAATTCTTATCTTTCCTGCCTGCGGACGGATTAAATCCAGCAGGCAGCGGATAGTTGTGGTTTTCCCCGCCCCGTTGGGTCCCAGAAAACCTAAAATTTCTCCCTTTTTGACAGCTAAATTTACGCCGCGCACTGCCTGCACCGGCCCGTAATTCTTTTTTAAACCTGTAATCTCCACAGCATAATTTGATTCCATAGCTTATGCATCCCCAACAGCAAAATACTTTCCCACCGGGGCATTTTGTGCGGATGTACGCCCCGGCAGTGGCCAAGGAAAAGGGAGCACCACGGCGGTACGGCACTCCCTTCTCGACGATGTTTAAATTGCCTGCTCTGTCCGGCGGATGAAATCATCCTGATTGGCTTTGTTTAAGGTGACAAAATAGGTGGAAAAGCCGGCAATCCGGACAATCAGGTCTTTGTATTCATCCGGATTTTTCTGCGCTTTGCGCAGTGTTTCCGTGTTCACCACGTTAAACTGTACCTGCATACCGCCAAGTTTAAAGTAGGTTTTTATAAGCTGTTTCAGCTTTTCCGCCCCCTGATCGCCTGCGACCGATGTGGGAGTAAAGCGGATATTAAGCTGATCGCCATTGGAAAGTTTCCTGTGCGGCAATTTGGCGGCGCTCCGCAGGTAAGCGGTGGGACCGTTCCTGTCAAAGCCCTGGCGCGGGGATATGGCGTCGGCAATGGGTTCTCCGGCTTTTCTGCCGTCCGGGGTCGCTCCCAGCATGGCTCCCATGTACACATTGGCAGTCATGGTGAAAGTACCGCCGGAAAATTTACCCCTCTTCCCTGCCGTATCGGCCAGGTGTTCGGCAAAAAGACCCAGTGCCCAGGAGGACAGCTCATCGACTTCCTCAATGTCGTTGCCGTAATGGGGTACTTCATGAATAACAGTCTGGCGCAGCTGTTCGTAACCTTCCCAGTTGTTCATCAGTGCATCATACATTTCGCGCAGGGACACAGTTTTACCGTCAAAGCACAGCTTTTTGATGGCCATCAGGCTGTCGCCCACATTGGCGGTGCCGCAGGCAGTCATACCGATACGGTTGTATTTTGCCCCGCCCTCCGTAACATCAAGACCTTTCTCCAGGCAGCCTTCCATCATGCTGGAAGCAACTATGCAGGGGAAATACTGAGAGTAGACAAGTTCAAACATATTGGCATAAGACATGTTCCAGTCCAGCACATACTTCATTTGTGCAGCAAAAGTATCCCGGAATTCTTCAAAACTCTCATACTCATACAGTTTTTTGCAGGGCATAGCCATCTTGCCCGTTCTGGGATTAAGGCCGCCGTTGATTGTCAGGATTACCACCTCGGCCATATTCCAGATGGATTCGGAACCTGTCATGCCGCAGGCGGGCCATTCGTTGCCTGTTCCGGCCGGTTCCACGCAGCCCACAATGCTGTAGTCATAAGCATCTTCACGGGAGAGGCCGATATCCATCAGTGATTGAATGATGATATCATCATTCTGAAACTGTGGTATTCCGCCGCACAGTTTGCTTGATTCAATTCCCAGCCGCCAGATTTCCGGCGGTGTGTTTTTATGAATGCGCAATGCCACGGTAGGATCGGGGAAATGCAGCCTGCCGTAGCTTTGCAGCATATGGTAGGTGACGGGGGTGGAATCGTCAGAACCGTCCGGCTTCTGCCCGCCCAAAGTCAGGGCAATGCCGGCTGTGGGGGTGAGGCCGTCATATATGGCGGAATACAGGCTCTGTCCCTTGGCATTAAGTTCAATTATGCGGTCATTATTGACAAAAAAGCCGGGCAGCACAATAATGTCGCTTAAGCGCAGAATAAAGGCGTCGGAGTATTCCTGGGCCTCCTCCCGGGTGATGCTGCCTTCTCGCAGCTGCTTCTCCAGCAGATGCCCGGTATACTTGTCAATGCGGCCAATGGACTGGCCGTGTTGCTGTGCATCGGTGGAAAGCAGGAGCTGATACAAAATGGCCGCCTGCAGCCCTTCCCAGTAAGTGCGGGCAGGATTCTCCATAATCCAGTCCAGGGAATCTGCCATGCGCAGCAGTTCGGCTTTGCGCGCGCCGGTCTCCCGCACCGCTTTTTCCCGGCAGGCCTGCGCATAACGTTTTGAAAGCAGAATGGCGGCATCACAGACACGGATGACGGCGTGATAAAAAAGGTGTTTTTTCGGCAGGTCGCCAAAAACGCGGCCTTTCATTTCCTCCAGCCTGGCCATGGCTTCCCGGCGCACTGCACCAAAGCCCACATTGATCACTTTATTGAAATTGGCAATGTAATGCCCCTGGGGCAACCCGGCCAGACCGAAATAGATGGGGTCGTTTTTACTGGCGCGCACTATACAGCCGTTGCCGAAAGCCTGCCAGAAGTCTTCAGTCATGGCCCCTTCCACCATACTGGAAATGGTTTTGTCTTTCCAGTAAGCGTAAGCTTCACGGAAAATTTCCCGCTGTTCGTCACTCATATAAATGGAGTCTGACGATTGCCAGGCCTTTTTGAATTTTTCGTCATCATCATCCACAACTCCCGGTATCCAGCGGCAGTTCCACTCCACATACGGGCTTAAAGACCGCTCATCCGGACCGGGGGTGCCGACAAAAATATCGTCGTCAAAAACATTTATCTGCCTGGTGGCACACCAGGTATATAAAGCGCCGGCACGTTTCAGGATGGGAAATTCATTTTCATGCGTTTTATAATAATCGGTGTAGATTTTAGTCCGTTCCGCGTTTATTGTCATGTGGCGTCCACTGGTAAAAACATCCCGTTTGGCACGGATGCGCCTGATTCTTTCCGACAGGGGCGCAAACTGAAACATAGGCATTCTCCTTTTCCGGTTTTCCTTATGTATAATTATACCAGAAGCCAGGGCGCTTTTTAAGTGTAAGTTGAGAAATCAAACCATATGTGTCTTTTGGTTACATATGGTATAATTGAAGCAAACAGGCAGCAAACAAGGCATGATTACATTTTTCAGCAGGCGACCGGAAGAAGTACCAAGAAGCGGGGAGGAAAAATGAGCAAAGCATTGACAGGGAAAATATATGATATTCAGGGGTTTAGCGTGCAGGACGGCCCCGGCATCCGTACCACTGTATTCTTAAAAGGCTGCCCGTTGCGCTGCCCGTGGTGCCACAGCCCGGAATCACAGGAATTTTTCACAGAACTCAACTGGCTGCAGATTCGCTGCCTGGGTCTGGAAGCATGCGGGCTCTGCCTTGGTGTCTGCCCCCATGCCGCCATTACCCGCGGGCCGGTTGCAGAGAACGCCCTGGGCGAGGAGATTATTTATCCGGAAATTGATAAAAGCAAATGCGACAACTGCGGCGCCTGCGCCGCCGCCTGCAAGGCAACTGCCCTCTATCTTTGCGGGACAGATAAAACAGTTGCTGAGGTTATGCATCGCCTGCTGCGGGATAAACCTTTTTTTGATGAATCGGGCGGGGGAGTAACCGTCTCCGGCGGAGAGTGTCTCTGCCAGCCCGGGTTTACCCTGGAACTGTTGAAAAACTGTAAAGCGCATGGCATCCATACAGCTGTGGATACAACAGGTTTTGTCAAATGGGAAACTCTGGCGTCCGTCCTCCCGTATACCGACCTCTTCCTGTATGATCTTAAATGTATGGACAGTGCTTTGCACAAACGTGTAATCGGTGTCCCCAATGAGCTGATTCTGGATAATGCCAAAAAAATTGCTGCTGCAGGCGGCAGATTATGGATACGGATTCCCGTTATCCCTCTTTTCAACGATTCAGAAGCACATTTCCTGCAGTATGCAGCCTTTTTGTCTGCTCTGAAAAGTTCCCTGGAAATGGTACAGCTGCTTCCTTATCATACCATGGGGCTTTCCAAGCATGAGAGGCTGCTGAAAAAGGAAAAGATATTTGTGGCTGAACCTCCGTCTGACGCCCTCATGGAAGCCCGCAGCAAGCTGATCGCCTCATACGGCCTGCCCGTCAGGATACACTGATTTACCTGGTTACCGCCGCCTGCAAAACACCGGCTGCCACCGCTGCGGCCGTCCTGCTCCCGGTGCCGCCGTTTTCAATAATAACAGCAAAAGCATAGGGGTAATCTTCCCTGTCGAGAAAACCGGCAAACCAGGCATGCGGTTCTTTCCCCTTCCCCACTTCGGCAGTTCCCGATTTGGCGCATAATTCCAGCCCGCTGAAGCGGCTTTCTCCATAAACGGCAAGCGTATTATTGCGCAGCATTGCTTTCAGTTTTGCTGCCGTTTCTTCCGGCAGGATTCGTTTTTGTGCTTTTGTCACGGCAGGGAAAATATCCTCCCGGGCTACCAGTTCAGGGGCAACACCAAGACCGCCGTTGGCAATCGCACCCATATAAACCATAAAGGCAAGCGGGTTGGCCGTGATGGTATACTGGCCGATACCGGCCCAGGCCAGTTCTACCGGTGCCGCTTGTGTGACATCCACCCTGCCGGCAGCCGTTCTGATCCCGTTAACGGTAAGCCTGTTGTTAAACCCGGCCAGCTCTGCATAATGCGTCAGAGTTTCTGCACCCAGTTCCATGGCAATGTCGGCAAAGGTGACATTGCAGGAATGCGCCAGTGCCTCTTTCAGCGTCACCTGTCCGTGAGCGACGAGGCATGTCACAGTATCGGCCCCGATCTGCAGCTTTCCGGAACAATGGTACTGTCTTTCCTCTATGCCCGGGATAGTTTCCAGTGCCGCCGCCGCAGTCACTACTTTAAAGATTGAACCGGGCGTATAAACCGCGGACAGGAGACGGTTCAGGTAGACTCCCTCGTAACGTTCCGGATCGGCCTGAATGTCGGGAGGATTCTGCGGATCAAAGGACGGAGAGCTGGTCATACAGATAATTTCACCCGTCCTGTAATTGTAGACGCCCACCGCCCCCCTCCGGCCGTTTAGCTCCCTGAAGGCCAGCGCACATAACCCGGCGTCCAGTGTGAGCGTAAGATTGTTGGCGGCGGACAGGCTGCTGCGGTAGCGGTAGGCCCCGCTCAGCAGGTTCCAGCCGGTGAGGCGTTCCCACATGACATTTAACATGCCTGACGCCACGTTGCCTCCCGGGTCACCGGTGGCATGCATCACGGCAGTGCGTATGTTTTGTTCAGGGTGAAAAGTGAGCATGCCGTCTTTTGTGGCAAGCAATATTTCTCCCCGGTGGTCATAAACAGTTCCTGTCTCTTTTAGTCTGCCGTTGCGGTATAAATGCTGATTGGACGGATGTTGTGCCCAAACGGCGGCGTTCTGCAGATAACGGCCTGCAAAAACTGTGAAGCCTAACAGAAAAAGCAGGGCAAGCACAATTAAGACAAGGGTTCGTGTGGCAAGCAGTTTCATACTTCTCACCGGCTTTTTGCTGCCGCAGGTTTATGCGGCAGTTTTTATCATGGCCAGCAGTCCCCAGGAAGCGATCATGGAAGAACCGCCGTTGGAAATGAAAGGTATTGTTACTCCCGTCAGGGGAATTACATCTACAGACCCCAGCACATTAAGAGCCGTCTGCAGTAAAAATATTGTCGCCGCCCCGCAGGCCGCAATGGCATAAAAAGCAGAACGGCAGTTATTTGTTAACAAAACTGCATAAAAGACAAAAAAGACAATCACCAGCACCACACCAAGGGCGACAAGCATGCCCCACTCTTCACACAGCATGCCAAAGACAAGGTCGGTATCTGCTGCAGCAATTCTTTTCAGGTAGCCGTTTCCGCCCCCGACACCGAAGAGACCGCCGCTGGCTGCCGCAATCATGGTCCTGGTTTGCTGGAAACCGGCGCTGTCGGCATATTGCCAGACTCTGCCCCAGGCGGCAAAACGGGTGGCAATATAGGGCATAAAAGTGACTACAGCAATCCCGGCAAAGGCGGCGCCGGCAGTTACCAGAAAAAGTGTCCGTAAATCACCGGAATGCATAAAAGCAATCACCAGAAAAGCGCCGAAAAAAACTACTGCCGTGCCAAAATCCCGGATCAGTGCCAGGGTGATGATGCAGGCTCCGGTAAAAGCGATAAAGGCTGTCATGTTTTTGGTTGTCAGCAGGCGGTCCAGGGTTGCAGTCCCGGCCAGCACAAAAGCGATTTTGACAAACTCCAGCGGCTGAAAAGTAATGAAGCCAAGATTAATCCAGTTCCTTGCACCATAAATCCTTTCACCGAAGGCAAGATTCAGGACAAGCAAAAGTACTCCTCCACCAAGAATTAAGTATTTCAGCCTGCTTGCCCGGCCAAGGTCACGGCAGAGCCAGGTAATGACTGTATAGGCGGCAATTCCCAGCAAGATGGCTGCCAGTTGTTTCACCAGGTCTTTGGGTGCAGCAGAAGCCACGAGTGCCAGGTTAAGACCGCAAAGATAATAGGCAAGCAGTTCCAGTTCAATGTTTTTTCCCTTCAACTTGCGCATTAACAGGTAATGCAAAAACTCACAGAGGAAAAAAACTCCGAACACGGGTATCACGGCAAGTGTTGTTTCGGCACGTGAGGCAAAAAGCTGCACAACGGCCAGTACCTGAAACAAAATCAGCAGCAGCAGGGTAACGGTACAGTTGACAGCAAGCTCCCCTTCCCTGTCTGTAACGACGCCGTCCCCCGTTTCATCCGTTATTACTGATATTTCATTTTGTACAGGGGCCAGGGCCATCTTAATACCGGCCAGGGAGATAAGGTCGCCAAACTGTATTTGCTGTGCCTGCTCCACTTTTGTACCATTAACCGCTATTCCTCCCTTGGAACCCAAATCTGCTATTATCCAGTTTCCGTTCCTGAAGGTAAGGACGGCGTGGCTTCTGGAAACCACGGGAAAATTAATAACAATATCCGCATATTTGCCGCGCCCGATCAGGCTCTCCCATTTCCTGACCGGTATGGACGTGCCGTTGGCCAGCACCAGGTATCCCCAGACAGTATCTGCGGTACGCTTCCGGATCAGCGGGACAAGACAGCGCAGCAGGATGACAAAGGCCAGTAAAGGGAAAAGCCAGCGGGCAACCAGCGTATAAGCTCCGGCAGCCCGGGCTGCCAGCTCAGCTAAAGAGGGACTTATTGTTCCGGTAATTTCCTGAACAAGCTGCCTTAAGCTTTCCCAGAATAAGTTCATACCGTTTGACCTCACCGGTTTTTTTACCGGCAGTTACACTGCCTCATTCAGGAAAAGTATTCCCCCAAAAAGACAAAAATCCTTTAATTATGCTAATATTTACTAGCCCGGCAAAACTGTTTTTTGAAAAATTCTCAATAGTGCTTGACCGGTATTTTACAGTCGTATATACTTTTTTTAGCAGATCCTGGCAGCCGGAGACTTTTCCCCGGCTGCAAAATAAGTAAACGGGGTGAAAGGAATGAATGCGCAAGAACTTAAGGCTTACCGCATCAAGCTGTTCTCAGATGTATACTCCGGCATTATCCCGGAGCGTGTGCCGGTTTGGGACTGCCTTACCACTGAATACATGGTTCAGTATGCGGGCCTGGATTTAATGGCCACCCAGTATAACTATACCGCAGATCTTCTGATTGAGATTTATGAAAAAGCCCGGGAAATCTGCCGCGGTGATATGCCGGCCGGCGGTTTTGCCCACAACGCCGCTGCTCTTATGTTTCAGCAGTCACAAGTAATGCAGATGGGAAAAACAGGGTTTGTACAGCACCCGGAACGCACTTTTATGCATGAGGACGAATATGATGAGTTTATTAAAAACCCCCACGAATTTATCCTGGAAAAATGTTACCCGCGGATGTATCGCGGGTATGCCAAGGGTGAAGTTCACCGGGCGCTGAACTTTGCCAAATATATTCTGGCAACCATGGATTCAAACCTGGCTTTTACCGTTGCTGAAACTACCATGGCCGAACGTTACGGTCTTTTTAGACGACCTGATGGATCAGTAGGCATGCAATTGGTACCTTTTGATTTTATTGCCGATTTTTACCGCGGCTTCTCCAAAATTCCGCTGGACATGCGCAGGAGACCGGAAAAACTGCTGGCTGCCATGGAAGCGATTATGCCGTATGCCATCTGGATGGGACGTCCCAGGGTCAAAAGCCACCTGGGCTGCAATATGATTATGACCCACATGGGGGCCTTCCTGAACAATAAAGACTTCGAAAAATTCTACTGGCCCACTTTCCATCAAGTTGTTCATATTGCCGCAGAGCAGGGCCAGGCCACGCAGATTTTCCTGGAAGGCGACTGGACACGTTTCCTGGATTATCTGCAGGACCTGCCCCAGGGCACACAATTATGGATGGAATATGGCGATCCGCAGAAATTTAAAGATAAACTGGGTAAAAAGATGGTTTTGGGCGGTTTTTATCCCATGACACTCCTTGGACGGGCCGGCAAACAGGAATGCATTGACAAGGCAAAAGAACTGCTTGATATTCTGGCTCCCGGCGGCAACTTCATTTTTATCCTGGACAAGTGGGCTCTGAACATAAATGATATTAAACCGGAAAATTATGTTGCCGTGCTGGAATATGTGGTGGAAAACGGGAAATATGAGAATGCCGGCGAATTGGTTACCACAGCCAGAAAAGAAGATTCCATTCATAAATTCTCCCATCTCTACCCCGAATTTAAATCCAAATATGTGCAGAGTTTTGATGAATTTAAGCTGGAGTATCCTCCTGTAGATGAAAGAGTTGAGCCGCTGATGCGGGAGGCATATGAAAAATACACTGCGCTTGTTATCTGAACAGACGGCCCGTTCAGGCGGGCCGTTTTTATTACGGGACACGGCTTGCCGGCCGCTGCAGCGCAAAGATTGACAGACAAGCCGGGGTCAAGTTAAGATATTATAGTGCGTGAAAAGCATGACTCTGTCACTGGGGGTGCCGCCTTGTCGCAGAAGCTTAAAGCCAGTATTATCAATATTTTTTCTCTGGGGCCGATCGGCTTTTTCTTAATGATGAATTTCATCGGCACCTATTATTCATATTTTCTGACCGATATCCTGAAAATCAGCGCTGCCGTGGTCGGCACACTGCTGCTGGTGACCAGGATAATTGATACCTTCGCCGTTCCTGTAGCCGGCGGTATGGTAGAAAAAATCCCGCTCCCCTGGGGCCGTTACAGTGGATGGTTGTGGCTTATGCCGCCTATAACCACTCTTTTTGTGGCTCTCATGTTTACCGGCCCCGATTTTGGTCCTACCGCCACTTTTGTTTTTCTGGGAGCCATGTATATATTGGCACATCTGTCCATTAACCTGACCGAATCCGCCCAGTATGCACTGCTGCCCGTTATTGCCTATACTGATGAAGACAGAGTGCTTATCTCTGCCCGTAGGGCACAGGCCATGTCTGCCGGGGGATTGATTTTCGGTTTTATCACGGTACCCATGATAGCCGCCCTGGGCGGTAATAATGAAGGCCGTGGGCTTTTCCTGACAGTATTGATCTTTTCCCTGCTGCAGACAGCCGGTTACTGGCTGGCAGCCAACGTTTCCAGGCCTTTTGACAATGCCGGCGCCGGACAAACGGGCAGGCGTGCCACCTTGCGGGAAATGGCGGGCCAGGTCATTAACAATAAGCCGCTTTTTATTTTAATCGTGGCGGAAGTCTGCCGCTGGTCGGCCAGCCTGATTGTCATGAACCTGGCTGTCTATTACTTCAAATATGTGGCCATTAAGCCGGTCTATTTTACGGCCTTCCTTACCTCCAGGAGCGTGGCCACCCTGGCAGGGACAGCTCTGGGGCAGTTTTTTGCCCGCAGGACATCAAAAGTTGCCACCTGGAATATCGGTATGGGATTTAATCTCCTCTTTTTAGTGACAGCATGGTTTTTTTCCGGCACTCCTCCCCTGTTTATTCTGCTGCATGCCGTTGCCGCCGTCGGCAACAGCATTGTTATGACACTGTCCGCCTCTTTTTTTACCGATGTGGCGGAATATACGGAATGGAAAACAAAAACGAGCGCCAAAGGCATTGTCATGTCATTAAGCTCCCTGCCTATTAAAATATCTATGGCACTGGCGGGTGCTTTTGCCGGTTACAGCCTTTCTCTGATCGGCTATGTGCCGGACACAGAAACTACCCCCGAACTGGCTGCCGCCATGGGGGCATTTTCCACACTGCTGCCTGCGGTCTTTGCCATACTGGCCATTGTTCTTATCCGGCTCTATCCCCTGACGGAACACAGGGTTACCATAATCCGCAAACGCAAAGCAAGATACCAGGGGAATTAAGATTCCTGCACATGACTGTAACGCATAATATACCAGGCGGCAATAAGACCAAATAATAAATGGTAGCCGAGGACTATGAAATAATCCCGGGGCAACATGCCGGGAAGTATGAATCCGGAGAGCGGGCCGACAAAACCGTAATCAAAGATCCAGACAAGTGCACCAAACATCATGCCCTTCAGCCAGGCATATTCTTTCCCCAGGGCAGAAAATAAGTAAACCAGTATCACACCAAGAACGGCGCTGATGATAAGATGACCTGTCCAGCCCAGAATTGTCCAGCCGGAAAACTTGGTTGCAGTCAGTACCTGCTGGGAATAAAACGCACTGGCTGTTTTTACCATACAAATCCGGCCCATACCGAGCGTATGCAGTGTCTGTGAGATCAGGCCGCAAATCACCCCGGCGCTGATCCCTGCTTTTGTTCCTAGCAGCGTTTTGTCCAATCCGGTCACCTACACTTTGACCTTTCACCATAGCATATCCAATTATAAGTGTTTTACTA
>DUUE01000306.1 GCA_012841735.1 Bacillota bacterium
TATTTTGAGGCCAGTTCAATTACCTGGGCAAAATTGAGCTTGGCCAGCCACGTGCTGTTGAAGACAATTTCAGTTTTCTCCGGATCCAGGATTTTAAAGACCTGCTCTTTATATGTAGCGGCATTCTGCAGGACTTCCTCGTCTGTCAGTTGGCGGCGTGTCTCGGAACGCCCTGTGGGGTCGCCCACCTTTCCGGTAAAGTCTCCCAGAATAATGATGATCTGGTGGCCAAGCTGCTGAAATTCCCGCATTTTATGCAGGACAACGGCATGTCCCAGATGAAGGTCCGGTGCGGAGGGGTCCAGCCCCAGTTTAACCTTCAGCGGCCTGCCTGTCTGCAGTGAGCGCTTAAGTTTTTGTAACAGTTCATCCTCATTAATAATTTCTGCCGTGTTATTCTTTATAATGCGAAACTGTTGTTCTGCATCCATGTGTTGTCCCCCCATTTTCGCCAATCTTGCCCCTTCCCGGCAATTCTCATGTAATTTTACCACAGAGAGCCGTTCTTTGCAAAGCATACGCCCGCTTCTGCTTATAATTTGTTCGTTTACCGTAATCCGAGGGGTATGGTATAATCATTGCAGAGCTTCTCTTGGGAAAGGAGAACGTATCATGCCCAGAAAAAAAGAGGGGAAAAAAGAACGCCCGCGGAGGGCGAAGAAAAACAGAATAAAACGTTTGCTGGTTGTCCTGGCGGTACTTTTTATTTTTTTTGCTGCGGCCACCGCCATCACAGCCTATGCGGCCATACAGCATTTTATGCAGGACCTGCCTGCATTCGATTTAAGTGTGCTGGAACCGGCCAAAACCTCTTTTCTTTATGACAAAGACGGTGAGCTGGTCACACCTTTAATGGGGGTTGAAAACCGCATCATCGTCCCCCTTGATGAAATCTCCCCGCACCTGGTAAATGCTTTTCTGGCCATAGAAGATTACCGTTTTTACGAACATCCCGGCTTTGACCTCCGGGGCATTATGAGAGCATTATGGTTCAATCTTACCAACAAATCCGGCTCTACGCAGGGCGGCAGCACCATTACTCAGCAGCTGGTAAAAAACGCTTTCCTGACACCGGAGCGCACCATCAAGCGTAAGATCCAGGAAGTTTACCTGTCATATCAACTGGAACAGATTTTCAGTAAGGATGAAATCCTGGAGTTCTATTTGAACCGTATTTTCTTTGACTATAATGCCTATGGCGTGGAAGCGGCGGCACAGACTTATTTTGGCAAAAGCGCCAAAGAAGTAACACTGGCTGAAGCGGCCATGCTGGCCGGTATCCCCAACCTGCCCGGCAAGTATTCTCCCTACCGCAATTTTGCGGAGGCGAAAAAAAGACAAAAAGTTATCCTGGACCGCATGGTTGAGGTGGGGATAATCAGCAGGGCGGAAGCGGATGCGGCGGCGGCCGAAGAACTTGTTCTGGCCGGCATCCCGTCCCGTTCTTACCCGCATCCCTGGTTTGTTGACTATGTCATTATGGATGAGCTGCCTGCACTGCTCCAGACACTGCCTGATTACAAAGATTTAAGCATCGAGCAAATTCAGGCAAAAATCTATACCAGCGGCCTTCATATTTACACCACTCTGGACCAACGGATTCAGCTGTCTGTCACCGAAATTGTGGATAATCCGGATAATTACGCAAAACTGCGTGATGAAACCCAGGCGGCCGTAGTTGTGGTCCAGCCCTATACCGGCTACATTTCGGCTATAATAGGCGGGCGCAATTACGATGCGAAAAACAGCGGTATCTTTAACCGCGCCACGGACGGCAAATGGCAGGCCGGTTCAGTCTTAAAGCCCATAATTGCCTATGGTCCCGCTTTTAACGAAGGCATCGCCACCCCCGGCACCATCCTGGATGACGCCCCCACAGAATTTCCCGGAATACCGCCTTATTACCCCAACAACTTTGATATGCGTTTCCTGGGGCTGATGACGGCACGCTATGCCCTGGCCACCTCCAGAAACGTCCCGGCAGTCCGCCTGCTGAGCCAAATGGGGGTAGACAAAGGGAAAGAATATGCTACACGCATGGGTATTCAGTTCGAAGAAGCGGACAGCGGCCTGGCCATGGTTGTGGGCGGGCTGACGGGCGGGGTCAACCCCCTGCAGGTAGCCCAGGCTTATTCCGTCCTTGCCAATGAAGGCGTACGCACTGATCTGACCACCATTACCAAGATTGTGGACAGTAACGGAAAAGTAATTTATGAACACGAACCGAACCAGGAAGAAATTTTGTCTCCCGAAGCCGCGTGGCTGACAACCAGCTGCCTGGTTGACGCCGTCCGCAGCGGTACCGCCACATATTTGCGCATCGGCCGGACGGTAGCCGCCAAAACAGGAACTTCGGACAAAAAACGCGATGCCTGGATGGCTGCCTATACCCCGGATTATGTAACTGTTTTCTGGATCGGCGAGGACAAGTGGCCGGACAAAGATGAATTCGGCAAGTATGAATCTTACTATGTCATTGGGAACTTTATGAACCCGATTTTAACAACCGTGCATGAAGGACTGCCCGACACTCCTTTCAGGCGACCGGAAAGCCTGCGCCAGGCAACTATCTGCAAGAAAAGCGGTTTGCTTCCGGGCGAATTCTGTCCCCCGGAACATCTTGTAGCCGACTGGTTCCCGCGCAATACCATACCCACCGAAAAATGTAATCTGCACACAGAGCTGGAGATCTGCACTGTGTCCGGAAAGCTGGCTGGTGAATTCTGTCCGGAAGAGCACAGGGAAAAGCAGGTATTTTATAACCGGCCCGAATTTATTACCACGGATAACCGCTGGGCAGGAAAAGCCGGCCGCAGCCCGGAAGATGCGGGAAACCTGCCGCCCGGGGAAACCTGTGATTTGCATACCTCACGGCCGGGCGGCGTCACCAGTCTGAGAGCCTGGCAGAATCCGCTCACCGGTGATATTACTCTGACCTGGAACGAAGTGGAAGGCGCCAGTGGTTTCCTGGTGTCACGCAAAGGTCCCGACCCGGATGATGAGCATTTCACCCTGCTGACCCCGGAGCCGCTGGCCGCACTGACCTTTACAGATACAATCCAACTGCCGGGAGTTTACACTTACCAGGTTGTTGCAGTCAATGAGGAGGGTGTACAATCCGCCCCCCTGGCAACAAGCGTTAATGTTGAATTCCTGCCAGGCATACCGTTTGAGCCAGGCGAACCGGATGAACCGGGTGAGCCGGAAAAACCGGGGCCGCCCCCGGGAAGGCCGCGCGGCAACGGCAGAGATAATAATGATTAATTTTACAACCGGAGGTAAATTATAAAAAAAGCGTTGCCCGGTATCATGCGGCAGCGCTTTTTTTTGCGGCCCTGCTTTGCCTGTCATTTTTAAGGCAAGACTGGCGCCGTTTTTTATTTCAACCGCACAACCGTTACCCCGGTGCCGCCCTCGGCAGGGCGCCCCATACGCATTTCTGCTACGCGGGGATGGCCTTGCAGATGTGCTTTCAGTCCGGCACGCAAGCGGCCGGTGCCCTTGCCATGTATCAGGCGCACCTCTTTCAAATCGGCCAGGACGGCTTCCGCCAGGTATGTGTCTACTTTCATGGTCGCTTCGTCCAAAGTAAGCCCGCGCAGATCGATTTCCCGCGGGACATCGCTGCGGACAGCAAGTTGCAGCGGGAGGACAGTTTGTTTTTTCTCCTCTTCCGCTGCAGGTGCAGGCGCCAGTTCGGTTACATTAACGGTAACCCGCATAGGTCCAATTTGTACCTGGGCTTGCTCCCCCTCAACCTGCACCACTGTGCCGGCCTGCCCCAGGCTCGGCACACACACAGCCATTCCAGCGGACAATTCACCCGGCCGGTAACGCTTCTCGCTTGCGGCAGGTTCAAAAGTAGCTTCGACTTCCCCGGCAAGGGAGTGCAGTTTTTCCTCCAGCTTTTCCGCCTGCTCGCTTTCCTCCCTGCCGACAGGCTGGGCTGCCATTTTACGCAATTCCCGGACAATCTGCCGTGCTTCCCGCTTTGCCCTGGCCACAATCTCCAGTGCTTCCTCCCGTGCTTTGGCCAACATTTCCGCTTTCCTCCGTTCCAGTCTTTCTTTCTCCTGTTGTACCTGCATCAAGAGGCTCTGTGCCTGCCTTCTCTCCTCCTCGGCCTGCCGGGCCATATATTCCATGCGCTTGCGGTCGGCCACCAGGTCGGCCACCACCTTTTCCAGGCGCAACTCTTCCCGGGAAAGGAAATCGGCGGCGCGGGCTATCACTTCTTCCGGCAATCCCAGGCGCTTGGTAATGGCAAAGGCGTTGCTTACGCCGGGCACCCCCACCAGCAGCCGGTACGTGGGACGCAAGGTGGCCACGTCAAA
>DUUE01000311.1 GCA_012841735.1 Bacillota bacterium
ACTCCGGTATTATTGCGATGGATCCGGTCATCTATTCCCTTTAAATCAAACAGCAGCAGATCCGCTTCTTCGAGAATTTTAAACCCTTTTTCAGTCAAGGTATACCCGCAGGTGTCCATTGCAGTGTGCAGGTAATTTTCCTTACATTTCTGAAGCAGCGAGTAGGTAAAATCCGGCTGGAAGGTTGGTTCGCCGCCCCCAATAGTAACCCCCCCTCCCGAAGAGCGATAATACTGTACATCCCTGTAAACGATGTCAAAGAGTTCGTCTACGGTAATGATCCTACCAAAATAATCCAGGGCGCCGGTAAAGCAAACCTCCACACACTTGCCGCAGTTGGTACACAACTTCCGGTTAACCGTAAGTAGATGACCATCTGCTTTGGAATCTATCTCTATGGCGCCCTCGGAACAGACTTCTATACACCTCCCACAACCGTTGCACTCAAGTGAGGTGACTTTCAATTCGGGTTCACATTTCTGTCCTTCCGGGTTGCAGCACCAAATGCATCGTAGAGGGCAGCCCTTTAAAAAAACGGTGGTTCTAATTCCATAGCCATCAACAAAGGATCCATGGGTAACGTTAAATATCACTCCCTGCTCTTTATGCATCCTCCTACTCCTTTCAAGTCCGCTTTAGGTTCTCTTAGCTTCTGTGTTTTATCCCTATTCAGATGTTCGGTCCGGCTAATCGGCAATGTCTATATGATAAGGTATGACGCAGCGTTATGGTCAACAGCCAAAATCGTTATAGAAAAATGAGGGGAAAAGGGTGACTTTTTTACTACTGACGGAGCAAGTGAAAGGCAACGAAATGTTCTAAATACAAAGGAGTAACCAACTTGCCTGATATTAAAATTACTGTTGACTGTGACGCAACGTCAGCCTTTATAATTAAATTCAGACAGTTAAAAAAGTGGGAAATAAACAAGACATTGTAGGCTCTCGAAAAGCAAGCATAAATGTGAAAGCGGCAGTTAGTTTGCTAGAGGGAACTATTTTCCCCCTTGAAACTTCATACGGCAATATGGAGGTAAAATGAAAGAACTCCATGAGCAGAAGGCGGTATAGTGTCTTAAGTTGAAGTGTCGGGGTAAGTACAAAAAAACCAAAGAGGTGATCGTATGATCGATGTCAGTAGGGAATTTGTTAATAATATGTTTCGGCTTGATAACAAGGTAGCAATCATAACCGGTGCCAGCGGTGCACTCGGCAGCGCAGTGGCGATGGGATACGCTTTTGCCGGAGCCAAAATTGTTGCCTCTGCTAGAAATAGCGAAAAGCTGAATAAAGTAGTTGATGAGATTCGGGAGCGTGGAGGCGATTGCTTAAGTTTTGCTGCTGATCCTACTGATGAAAACGATGTTCGTGCTCTTGTTAAATTTACTACAGAAAAATATGGCCGCGTGGATATTTTAGGAGCATTCCATGGATTCAACGCCCCGAAAAGTGTGCTGGAGCAGAGTGTTGAGGAGTGGCAGAAGATCATGGATGCCAATTGCAAAAGTATATATTTGCTGACAAAAATCGTTGCCGAACAGATGGTCAAACAAGGGGAGGGGGGAAAGATGGTTATTACATCTAGTGCCCGTTCCAAAGCAGGCATGGCTGGATATACGGGATATTGTACTTCTAAAGGCGGTGTCGATTTAATGGTCCAGTCGTTGGCCTGTGACCTGACAGCAAAATACAAAATCAATGTTAATTCCATCAACCCGACTGTGTTCCGTTCTGATTTAACCGAATGGATGTTTGATCCGGAAAGTGAAGTATATAAAAATTTCCTGAAAAGATTGCCTATCGGCAGGCTTGGAGAACCAAAAGATTTTGTTGGCCTTGCCATTTTCCTTGCCTCTCCAGCATCCGATTTTTTGACTGGCGGCAATTATGATGCGACGGGTGGTTACTGGTCTTGTTAGCGCCTCCATAAATCGAGGTAAATTGTATTTAGGAGAGCGGATCATATGATTAAAAATATTGTCGTTGTCGGGGCCGGCCTGATGGGGAATAGCATAGCGCAAGTATTTGCTTCGAATTCGAGCTTAAATGTCATTCTAAAAACACGACAACTCAAGCCTGATCGATGGGAACCGATCGAACAGAATTTAGACATGCTGGTTGCCAGGGGAGTGTTAACCAGAGAAGAGAAACTGGCGATAATCGGTCGCATCCGGTTTGAAACCGAAGATGCCGTTGCCTACAGGGATGCTGACTTCATTGTCGAGTGCTATCCCGAGAAAATGGAAACCAAACAGGAGTTATTTGCCAATATCGAAAACTATTGCCGCGATGATTGCATCCTTGCTACGAATACTTCCGTTATGCGTCCCACCGAGATATTCTCCAAATGCCGCCTCCGCGGCAGGTGTGTTGGAACGCACTTCTGGAACCCCGGGCACCTGATTCCTTTGGTTGAAGTTGTGAGAAGCGATTATACAGACGAATGGGTTATTGATGTGACCATGGAGCTGCTAACATCCTGTGGGAAAAAACCGGTTTATTGCAAACGGGATGTTCCCGGTTTTATTGCCAACCGTTTGCAGCATGCTTTATGGCGCGAAGCATTCTGGATGGTTGAAAATGGAATTGCTGATCCAAAGACGGTCGACGATGCTTGCAAATATGGCCCCGGTTTACGTTGGCCGGTGATGGGGCCGATGGAAAATTCAGACCTTGTTGGTATTGAGCTCACATACAATATTCATGACTATCTACTGAAATATCTTGCGGATAATCATGAACCAAGCAAATGCCTAAAAAAGATGCTAGATCAAGGAGATTATGGTTTTAAAACAGGTAAAGGTTGGCAGGAATGGACATCCGAACAGAAGGAGGCATCAGCTAATGGCTTGAAGGAATACCTCATTGACTATGCACTAAGACAAAAGAAGTCAAGTAAGTAATCTGTGTGAGCACATATAATTTAAAAGGGAGGATAAAAAAATGGGTAAAAAAGTATGGGTCGATTTAACTCACCCCTTCGGTGCAGAAACTCCTCGTTGGCCTTATTTTGACAAGCCGGTGATCGACAATCAGCACACCATGGCCAAAGGGGGTGTCTTAACACAGCAGATCACAACCACTATGCACGTCGGTACGCACTGTGATGCGCCCCGCCATGTGATGGAAATTGAGTTTGACGGAAAGAGAGCACGCTATACTCACGAGCTGCCTATAGATGCTTACACTGGAGATGCTGTTTGCCTTGACATCCAGGTCCCCCGTTGGGGCTTGATCTTGCCTGAGCACCTTGAAGATGCCTGCGAACGCGCAAACATAAAGCCCGAAGAATTGGAAGGCATGGTTCTATGCTTAAACACGGGAATGCACCGCAAATTTGACGACAGCAAGGAATATTATCATTACTCCTGTGGCACCGGCATTGATGCAGGAAAATGGTTCGTTAAACACAAGGTCAAGTGTGTGGCGATGGACATGCAGGCTTTGGATCATCCTCTGCATACCGCTATGGGCAACAATGGTATGACGCGCATGAATCTGCTTGGAGCTTCCGGCAAGCCGCTTACAGAAGAGTACATCGAGATGTTCGGTGAGGAAGCCTATGCCATCTTTGATAAATTCACCTATATTAAAGTCCATGGCCAGGAAGCGTACGATGAGAAGTATGGTGAACTGGAAGCCATCGGATGCTGGGGTACTTGGGAACCCTGCCACAAATATATGCTGGGTCATGGTGTGACTGGTGTGGAGAACTTAGGTGGCGACTTGGACAAGGTCACCAATAAACGTTTCCGGTTTTACTGTTTCCCGCTTCGCTGGTATATGGGTGATGGCTGTATGGCCCGCTGTGTTGCGGAAATTGACGAAGACGATCTGAACGATGTGCCCGACAGGACCTACGGCTATGGTGGCATTCTTCCGGAAAGATAGTCACGAGCTCACACACCGTTACATGGGCATTTAGCAAACAGCGAAAGGACATTTAAAATGGCGAAGGTTTTCAATAAAAGAATCATTACTGTTGCTACCACCGGTGCGTGGCCCAAAAAGAAAGATAACCCCAATATCCCTCTAACACCACAGGAAATTGCGAAAGAGGTTTATGAGTGCTGGAAGCTCGGCGCATCCATAGCGCACTTGCATATGCGTGATGATGCAGGTAATGGTACTATGGATATCAATAAGTTCCGCGAGACAATAGCGCTGATCCGTGAATATAAGGATTGCGATATCATTTTGAACCTCACTACTTCTGGTGACCTACGGGCGACCGAGAATACAAGGCTTCTCCCAATGCAAGAATTACGTCCGGAGCTTGCCTCTTTTGACTGTGGGACAATGAACTGGATGCACAACTCTGTGTTTCTCAATACTCCGCAATTTTTAGAGAAGTCTGGCCTTTTGATGCAAGAATTGGGCGTGAAACCTGAAGTTGAGGTTTTTGATCCGGGTATGATCTACAATGCTCAATACTTCCTCAAAAAAGGAATACTAAAAGCTCCTGTTCACTTCCAATTTTGCATGGGCTGCGCTAACGGTATCGCCGCCACGACGAAAAACCTGGTTTTTATGAAAGAGATTATGGACGAGGTAGCTCCAGATAGCACCTGGAGTGCGTTTGGTGTCGGAAAGGGTGCTATGGAAATTTTATATGCAACAGTCGCATTGGGCGGTAATCCTCGTGTTGGTATGGAGGATAACGTTTTATACTCGAAAAATGAACTTGCAGAAAGCAACATGGAATTCGTAAAAAGGGCCCGCAGAGTGATTGAAGAGTTTGGTTGTGAAGTTGCGA
>DUUE01000388.1 GCA_012841735.1 Bacillota bacterium
AGCTCGTCCAGGTTGTCCGTTTCTTTAGCCCACTTGGCGGCCTGACGAACTACCAGCCCCTGTCCCAGAGAGGCGCATTTTGTATCAATTAATGCTATTTTAACATCCGGATAAGACTGCAACACATCCGACCTGGCCAGAACGGCAGACTGATACGTGGAAGAAAGCCCGGAACTGAAACCGACATAGAGGCAGCTGTCCCCGCGCTTTGCATAGCGCTCAAAATACTCTTTAAAAGCGGCCGGTTCCGCCTGCGCAGTCTTGAAAATTTTTCCCTGGCGCATCTCGGCAAAAAGCTTATGCGGCTGCAGGGTCCTGCCGTCCAGATACTCCTCCTCACCGGAATAAACATGCAGCGATATCATGTCGATACCGTAATCATCATACATGGTTTGCGGCAGGTCCGCTGCACTGTCTGTCAGAATCACAATGGCCATTAGTCCGCCTCCATTTAAAATAGTTACTGTATGCTTATTATAAAGCAAAAAAATATATTTTTGTACCCCTTTGCCAATAAAAGAAAAACTGCCCTGCTGGCAGACCGGGCAGTTAATTGTTGTTTGGGGCCGCTACTGCAGCGAACTTGCCAGGGCGACTTTTTTCTCGTAATCACCCAGGACATGGAACAGAAAATAAAGTAAAGGAACGACCATATACAACCCGGAAAGCAAAAACATTGTCCTGATACTGAACAGGCCGGCAATATAGCCCAAGAGGGTTGATCCCCCGCCAATGCCCAGATCGATGAAAGCATAAAAAGTGGAGTTGGCAACCCCCCTGCATTCGGGCTCAACCATATTGATCATCATTGTCTTCAGAGTGGGCATGACCATTCCGTTGCCAAAACCGTAAACAAAGGCGGCCAGCAGGTAAGACATACTGCCGTCGGCTCCCGCCAAAAGCAGCAAACCGGCGGCGAGGGCCAGAAAACCGAATAGTACCACTGCTTTGGGCCCGTATTTATCAAAATACCTGCCCGCAAACAGGCGTGTCAGCCCCACCCCGAGGGAATTGATAAAAAAGAAAGAGCCGGCGTTGGCAAGCTGCAGATCCTGCTGCCCGTAAACGAGAACGTAAGATGAAACGCCACCGGATACCACACTGGCGAGAAGCATCAGTGAAGCCACTGACAGGACACGTTTTTCAAAAAACGTCCCCAGCTCAAACTTTTTCTTTCGTGGTACATAGGGGGGGAAGTTAATGAAGTTGGCCAGAATCAGGGCGCAAAAGGTGAAAATACCGGTAAAGATAAAAAAAGTGCGGTAGGAAGAAGCTTTAATGACAGCCAGGCCCAGAGCCGGTCCCAGGGCCATGGAGATGGTGTGTGTCAGACCGAAATAACCGACGCCCTCCCCCCTGCGTGCGGGAGGCACTATATCGGCAGTAATAACCCCTCCGCCGGTGGAAGTCATGCCAAAGGCAAGGCCGTGCGTAAAGCGGAAAAGGACAAGCATGAAAAAGGTGGCGGCAAACGGGTAGGAGGAAGCTATGATGGTAAAGATAATAAGGGAAATAAGGTATGTATTCCGTCGTCCGATACAATCATAGGCATAGCCGGCAAAAGGCCGGATAAAGAGAGCGGCAAAGGAGTAGGCAGTGAGCAAATACCCCACCTGTGACTGGCGTACGCCCAAACCTTCACTGGCATACAGCGGCAATGTTGGCGTCAGAAACTGTGTTCCCAGAGATATAAATAAATTGGTCAGAAAAAAGATACAAAAATTCCGTGTCCACAGCGGAGCTTGCCTTGTTTCCACGGCAAAAGCCTCCTTTTCTGTTTATGGCAGAGAACATGCAATAAGTTCAATTTCGTACTGTTCTAAATCTAATCTTTTTCATTCTACCATGCTTTTGCCGCCCTGACAAGGGGTATTTACGCCCTCGGCTGTTCTTTTCCAGGTAAGAAAAAGGGTATTGCAACAACTTTTCCGTCGTTTTGCAACACCCTGCATCCCCTTATTTAATTATGCTGCATGTGCGGTGTTCCCACAATCCGTACCTTTATACCCGGTAAGGGTTGGGATCAGTAAAAAAATGTTCGTCCGCTTCCTCGGGTGAGGCATATTTGCCGATCATGACGAAGATCGGCTTTTCTTCACCGTCCCAGGTCGAAGTGCCAAAACCGCGGCCCACACTGTACATGCGGTTCCAGTTGTCCAGGAAGCATAATGTGTTGCTGCGGAAACCAATCTTGCCGTTAAGGATCTTTTCCATGTTCTGTTCCGTAACACTCACCAGGTACATGCCTTCCTTGATCTTGACATAATAGCAGGGTTCGTCGGAACCGGGCATTGACTTCATCACTTCGCTCATTTCCTCGTTGAACGAGCTGCCGGCAGCGGCGGTACCATTTTTTTCGGATACGGCGCTTCTGGGATAAGTGATACGATACCAGTGAGCGTCATAATAAATATGTACTGTGGCAAGCCTGTGGCCGTAAGTCCACTTGACGGCGGTGCCCACAGGATCCGTGGTAAAGCCATGACGACGCAGGTCGGTGTGCGGTTTCCCTTCTTCCTTAATGTAGCCGAAACCCCAATGGCTTTCGATCAGATACGGATAATAAGGATTCTCACCCAGGGAACAACGCAGGAAAGTCACCAGCATTTGTTCCTTGTCAATAATCCAGGTATGGTTTTCCCGGGGTGTTTTACCGGCTATACAGTAAGTTACAAGATATGTCCGGTCGTCACCCTTGCGGCACTCGTACTGATCAGCCTTTAGTGTCCCGTCGCCCCTGATGCTCCACTCAACAGTCGTTTCATCGCTGAAATTGAGTACTGCATCGCCGGTTTCCTCTCCGGTATCCAGCACAAATGCGAAACGTTTGCCGGCCAGCTCAAAACACCGCGGCGGGTCATACTGGCTGATAGAGAGCGCCGCCGCCTTCTGGTCGTACTTTTTCACCAGATCCATTTACATACCTCCCCGTATCTTATTAGCTCGCTACTGTTCCGCACGGAACAGACGGAAACAACAAACTTACCATTTCCACTCACTTCCCATATTCTACCTGCAGGGTAGTTTTCCTGCCCGGTGCGAACCGTCCACATAAAATACACACCCTCCCCCTGCCGCCCACCGCACGGAGGCGCGGGCGACAAAAAGCAAGGGTTCAGCCCCGCTGCCCTGCATCCCGCAGCAAACGCTGCAGTTCCGCCACAGAAAGTACATAGCGCGTATTACAGAAGTGACAATGTACTTCCACCGGTTCATTTTCCGCTATCATTGCCGCCACTTCACTGCTGCCGAGACTGATGACCGCCTGTTCAACCCTTTCCCTGCTACAGTTGCAGTGATATCGGGCAACAGTCCGCTCCAGGATTTCCAGGTCAAACCGTCCCAGGATCTGCTCAAGGATTTGCTCCGGCGACAACCCTGCGGCCAGGAGCGCCGTTATTCCCTGCAGTCCGGCAATTGTCTCTTCCAAGGTGCGGATAACATGCTCTTCACAACCCGGCAGGGGCTGGATAATAAAGCCTCCTGCCTGGCGGACGCTGCAATCGGTGCCTGTCAGGACACCAAGAGCAACAGCCGAAGGGATCTGTTCAGAGACGGCAAAATAATAAGTTAAATCATCGGCTATTTCTCCCGATCTCAATTCTACCTGCCCGGTATAAGGCTCCTTCAGCCCCAGATCTTTTATGACACGCAGTATTCCTTTGCCCACGGCTTTGCCCACATCCAGCTTGCCCGGGGCTTTGGGCGGGACGGAAGCCTCAGGGTTTTTGACATAACCTCTTACATTTCCCTGTGAGTCGGCCGTAACCAGCAAGATACCCAGGGGGCCGTCGCCTTTTACCTGTAGCGTCAGCAAATTGTTTTCATCTTTTAACATACAGCCCATCATGGCGCCGGCTGTAAGCAAACGCCCCACTGCCGCCGTTGCCACCGGGGTTGTCCGGTGAATGATCCTGGCTCTTTCCGCAAGCTCCGCCGTCGTGGCGGCAAATGCCCTGATCCGGCTGCCTGCCGCTTGTGCCCTGACGATATAATCTGCCATGTTTAACCTCCGCTTCCGTGTCTCTTTTACCATTATAAAAAGTCGCCGTCCACGGGGCAAGCATGTGCCTGCAAACCACCGCAGCCGGTTTATTAACATTAGATGAATAATTAACAAATTATAACCATTAAGTCTTGTATTTTACATTTCCAGGTGTTATTCTAATGCTAACAGGTTTGGGAGGAGGTGCTGAAATGAAAGCAACAGGCATCGTCCGCAAAGTAGACGAACTGGGACGTGTAGTAATCCCGATAGAGTTGCGGCGTACTTTGGGAATCGAGATTAAAGACGGGCTGGAAATCTTTGTTGACGGAGAAAAGATTATCCTGCGCAAATATGAACCGGCCTGTATCTTTTGCCAGAATGCAGTGGATATTATAGATTATAACGGGAAAATGATCTGCCGTGATTGCGCAGAGGAAATTGCCCGGAAGGTGGAAAAAGAATAATTCTTCTTGAGCGGCAAAGCGTTCCCCGGAACGCTTTGCTTTTTTCTCTGCCCCGCTTTGCCCCGCTCCGGGGATACAGAAAAAACACCAACCATCATTGATGGTTGGTGTCAAAGCTGGCTGTTTCCCTTAATTTTTGGCCCAAAGGACTGCCTGTTCCAGTTCCTGTGCCCCGTGCCGGATGTCGTGTTCATTTTTCTTCAGGAAACGGACTTCCAGGAAAATGGCACCCGCCGTCAGCAGGGTGGAAATGGCATCCGCCGTGGGAGCGGCCATCCAGACGCCGTTTAAACCGGGCACAACATAACGGGGCAGCAGGTATAAAAGCGGTAAAATCAGGAAAACCTGGCGGATCAGGTTCAGGCTGACAGCCTGCCTGGGTTTGCCCACAGCCTGAAAGTAGTTGGCAGAAACAATGGTAAATCCAAGTACGGGCAGCATGACAAGATTAATGCGCATGGCATTCACGGCCATCTCCATCAGTGCGCCGTCATTGTTACTGAAAAGCTGCACAAAGCGTTCCGGAGACAAGACGATGAGCAAAAAGCCGGTAACA
>DUUE01000188.1 GCA_012841735.1 Bacillota bacterium
AAATTTTTAATATGATAGCAAAAAAGCACGGTATGGTTTTTGCCTCCGGCTAAGGGCGTAATTTATCCCCGGCGAAAGGAGGTGTTTGGCCGGAACTGCCAGTATTGCTTTGCTGCCGACGCTTTGGTACGGCAAAAAGTGTACATTACCCAATGACCTGGACCCATCAAACAGACAGGAGGATTTACAGTGGCAAAAAAATTTTATCTTCTGTTCTTCGTTTTGGTTTTCCTGACAGCGTCACTATTCATCGGCTGTGCGCAAAAGGACGATTCTTATCCGAACAGGAATATAATTGCCGTGGTGGGCTTTAACCCCGGCGGCCCCACCGATGTGATTGCCAGGGGAATACTGCCGATTTTACAGGAGGAACTGGGCGTGGGCATCGGCATTAACAACATGCCCGGTGCTGCCAGCGCCACTGCGGCGTCTCACGTTCTGTCCCAGCCGAAGGACGGATATACTGTCTTTTTCGGCTCCGAGATTATGTCTATCTGGCAAACAATGGGAACAATGGATTTACATCCGACCAGGGATTTTATCCCTGTGAAAATTGTCAGCGAGGCAATACCTGTACTGGCTGTTCCCCCCAATTCACGTTTTAACAGTGCCAGGGAATTTGTGGAATATGCCAAGGCCCATCCCGGGGAATTAAGAATCGGCACCGCCGGTCCGGGAACTGTGCCCCATATTTCCGGCTTGCTGCTGCAGCAGTATCTGGGTGCGGAATTTACTTTTGTCCCATATGAGGGGGGTAAGCCTGCCATTACCGCCGTCATGGGCGCCCAGGTTGATGCAACCATTGAAATGGTGCAGTCAATGGTTTCGTCCTTTGAAAGCGGTGATTTAAAGATTTTGGCTTCTTTCACCAATGAGCCGATAGCCGGGCTGGAAGAAATTGAACCGTTCGGGAAAATCTATCCCGAGGTTGGCCAGCACCTGCCATACGGGCCTTATTTCGGTTTATTCGTAGCCAAAGATACTCCGGAAAAAGTTGTGGAAACACTGGAAAAGGCTATGGACAAAGCCGTTGCAGATCAGCGGTGGATAGATTATTGCGATTCCATGTATCTTGTCCGGGTCGATTACAGCGGGGATGCGGCTGTCAAGTATCTGGAAGACTGGACTTCCCGGTCTGCCTGGCTGCTCTATGATGCCGGGGGCGGGGAAAATTCGCCTGCCGATTTCGGGATTAAGCGGCCGGAATAAACTGAGAGCCATGTTTCTCCGTTCCGGGTAAAAAAAGACAAATGGTTGGGCCTTTGTGCAAAAGCCGCCTCTCTACCTTGTGTCATTAAAGGCCCAACCATTGATCTCTTTATAGTAAGGCCGGTAAAAAAACGGCCGGGGGAGAGGTAAATGATGAGACGAGAAAAAAGCTTATTATTTTTGCCCCACATTTTTCTTGCCGTGGTGGTTGTCGCCATCTTTTACAGCCTTGTGATCCTCATGCAGAAAGCAAACATACAAATTTTTGACATTACTTCTCCGCTCATTTTTTGTTTTCTTGTTGGAATTTGCCTGCTTGTGTTTTTGGTTTTAAGCTTTCTGTCTGATTACAGGAAAAAGGCGGATGATGCGGAAAAAAGATCCGCCGCCGTGGAAAATGAAGAATTTAAAAGAATCATCCTCTATCTGCTTGGTTTGGTTGTCTATATTGTCTTGCTGCCCAGGCTTCATTTTACAGCGGCCACAATGATTTTTATGGCTGTTGGCGGGTATGCACTCCATGATGGCGGGAAAACCACCACGCGGCTGTTGCAGGCGGTCCTGGCAGCAGCAATTCTGGTGCCCGCTGTTTATTATATTTTCTATGGCATCTTTGCCGTTATGCTGCCTTGACAGGGGGAAGTACTGGATGACAATAATAACGGTTTTATATACAATAGTCGGAGCTGCTATAGGACTGATTATGGGTGCCCTGCCGGGCCTTACCGTTTCCATGACTGCCGTGCTGGTGGTTTCTCTGACATATGGCTGGAATATGATAGATGCGCTGGCATTTATCGTGGGTGCTTTCTGCGGCGGGGTTACGGGAGGCGCCATAGCCGCCATCGCTTTAAATATACCCGGAACCAGTGCGGCGGTTGCCACCGTATTTGACGGGCATCCTCTGAAAGACAGGGGAGAAGCCGACAATGCCTTGGGTACCGCCCTGGTGTCAAGTTTTATCGGCGGACTGATAGGCATGGTTATCATGCTGCTGATAGGCCCCATTCTGGGCAGGTTTGCCCTCCGCTTCGGTTCCCAGGAATACTTTCTCATTACCTTGTGGGGTTTGACGCTTGTTTCGGTATTGAGCAAGGGCAACCCGGTCAAAGGCCTCTGTGCGGCATTTTTCGGTCTGTTTGTCGGCATGATCGGCATGGATCCTGTCACCGGCCTGATGCGCTTTACTTTCGGTACCAAATTCCTGAGCGGC
>DUUE01000260.1 GCA_012841735.1 Bacillota bacterium
ATGACGCTTTGCGCCGGGAGATGTCCGCCAATGCACGCGTCAAGGCAGGAGAAATATCTTCCACAGCGATGGCGAAAAAACTGGTGTCGGCGTACGAGCGTACCATAGCACGCAAAAAATGCCGTAGTGTTGTATAAAAGCACCCCGCCGGGGTGCTTCCGTTATTCTGCCTCAATTTTATCCAGCAATGCTTTAATCCTGGCGGCCGTGTGCCCGCTTGTTTCCGCAAATTCAAAAAAGGCCCGGCTGATTTCCTCGTTATCCGTTGTCTGGGCGAAACGCTGGTAATCCCTTACCTGTTCCTGTTCATTCAGCATGGCCCGCATGAGAAACGTCCTGACTTCCATGCATTCACCTCCCGTAGTATTAATGTTGCCCGGGACGGTGCTTTTATGTAATAAACTTTCCTTAACAATAGAGGAACTTTTTTTTTCTTCGCGTAATCTGTATAGGGAGGTGATCATTTTGAAAAGATTATACCGTGCACGCCGGGAACAAGTTTTGGGCGGCGTTTGTATGGGAATTGCCCGTTACCTGAATGTGGACGTAACTTTGGTCCGCCTGCTCTGGATAGTATTTACTTTCATCGGCGGCAGCGGCCTGGTGGCTTATATTATAGCCTGGGTCGTCATCCCGGAGGAACCGCATGAGGATGACGTGATTGATGTGACACCGGGGAAAGAGCACGGAGCAGACACACGTCTCATCGGCATCATTGTTGTTGCCATCGGTTTATTCCTGCTTCTGCGCCAGGTTATTCCCTACTTTTTTTACAGCCGCTTCTTCTGGCCTTTGATAATTATGCTTGCAGGCCTCTTCCTTATTTTTAGCGGCTTCAGGAGGCAGTAGGATGAAAGCGGACAGGGTTTTTGTCGGCTTGCTTGTTGTTTTGGCCGGGGCGGCCTGGCTGCTGGCCAACCTGGGACTGCTTCCCTTTCATTCCCTGTGGGATTTGCGGCAATACTGGCCTGTTTTAATTATTATCTGGGGACTGTTGATTCTTTTTGGCCGGGGCGGGAGTTCCTCCGGGTGCCTGCAGGCACTTGTGGTTGTAGTGCTTGTCTTTGTCGCTCTGGCCGTTTTTTTGCTGCCTGTGAGGCAGGAAGCAAGTGAACTTTATGCTACACAGATTGAAAATCATTATGGCGCACAGAAACTGCGCCTCGAGTTGCGGCATCATGCCGGTGAACTCCTTCTCCATTCCTACCCGGGAACACAGTTGGCTTATCTGCAGCTCAAGTCACCGCAACTACCGGAAATCAAGCATGCGACGGATAATGACACGGCTGTGGTGACGATTGCCGACCAGGGCAGAAATATTTTTCATACTGGCTTTAAGTCCCGCTGGGAAATCGGTGTGAGTGCCGTCCGGCCTGTGGAAATCTTTCTGGAAACAGGTGCGACAGACGCGGAAATTGATATGACAGGGCTCATGGTTGCATCTCTTGATGTCAAGGCCGGTGCCGGTGATCTTGACCTTATCCTCGGCCGGACAGACGGTAAAATCAGCATTCAAAGCGGTGCCGGCAGCATTACCGTCCACATACCGGATGATGTGGGAGTGCGCCTACATACTACCGGGGCTCTGATGAGTGTGAAAACTGAAGACAGCCGTGTGCTAAGTGTGGGCGAACGCCTGTATGAAAGCAAAGACCTGGAGACAAAAGTTGCCGTCGTAGAGTTGGAAATTAAGGCGGGAGCAGGCAGTGTGACGCTGCGGCAGCGGTAGAGGTTAAGTCAAGAGCACGCTTGGAGGAAGGTCATGGCACAGAAAGTTGCTGTAATCGGCGCCGGTCCCGGGGGCCTTTATGCGGCAAAGACAGCGGCGGCGCTGGGTATGAGAGTTACTGTTTTTGAAAAAAAACGTATAGGCGAACAGATTTTTTGCGCCGAGGGTTTTGTGGATATCCTGAAGCTGTTGACACCGCCCGCCGCAGGTGTCTGTTTTCCGGTAAAAGAGGTTGTGCTTTCCGCACTGGATACATTCCTGGTGGACTGTTCCAGACTTCATCTCTGGATGCTTGACAGGCAAACCTGGCAGCAGTCACTGGCACAGGAAGCCGCCGCCGCCGGCTGTGAGTTGCGGGAGCAGCACCCTGTTTCCGTTGCCGGCCTGAAGCGGCTGTCGGCACAGTTTGACTGGGTGATTGATGCCAGTGGCGTCAATCCGGTTGCAGAAAAAGCCTTCGGGTTGCCTCCCGTTCGCAAAGCCGTAACGGCGCAATATACTCTGGAAGGGGATTTCAGCCGGCTGGCGGGTAGATTGAAAGTTGCCGTGGATCACCGGGTTTGCGGTTACGGCTGGATTTTTCCCAAAGGGCCGCTTCTTGCCAATGTGGGCATTGGCTGGTTTGGCAGGCGCCCGCCAAAAAGGCGGCTGAAAGAAGAACTTGACGCCTATCTGGAGCGCGAGGGGCTGGCCTCTTACAAAGTGGTAAAAAAAGCAGGCGGTCCCATCCCCATTCTGCCGCGCAAACCTTTAGTTGTCGGCAATACGCTGTTGATCGGTGATGCTGCCGGTTTTGGCTCGCCCCTGCACGGCGGCGGCATAGATACAGCCTGTATTTCAGGCATCCTGGCGGCGCAGGCCATCGCGGCAGGAGAGCCAAAAGAGTATGTAAAAAATGTGGGCAAACTGATTCTCCCGCGCCTGCGGCTGGAGGCAAAAGTCTTGAAGCTGTGGGAGCAGTCTGACATAAAGACGCTCAACAATTACGTCAGGTCGGCCTTCCCCCGGAATGGAGGTGAGTTGCCTGCCTGGCGCAGGATTCTTGCCCCGGAAGCCTTAATCCTGCGGGCTGTGCTTGGCGGGCAGTTGCGGGCAGACTGGGAAAGCGGCATTAAACTTGGCGACCTGCCTCTGGTTCCCAGGACTGTGCTCCGAAAGCTGCTGGAGGAGGCACTCAATGAAGATTATTGATTTAAGTCATCCCCTTGTTCCTTCTATGCCGGTCTACCCGGGAACGGAACCGCCGGAATTTACAGACGTTTATACTTATGGCACGGACGGTTTCCTGGAAAAGAAAATTACCTTTTATTCCCACGCAGGCACCCACCTGGATGCGCCGGCACATCTCTTTCCCGGCGGCAAAACGCTGGATGCCTACCCGGTCGATCAGTTTGCCGGGCCCGCCGTGGTGCTCAGGCTGACAGGCACGGAAGGCAGGATTGCCGTGGCCGATCTGCTGCCGTATGAGGAGGAGCTTTCCCGGGCTGCATATGTCCTGCTCTATACAGGCTGGTCTCACAAGTGGGGGAGCCCCGCCTATTTTTCTTCTTATCCCGTCCTGTCACCTGCAGCTGCCGGCTGGCTTGCCCGCTTTCCCCTGCGCGGGATCGGAACGGACACACTTTCACTGGATGCGGTCGGTGCGCGTGGCTTGCCTGTCCATAACATCTTTTTGGCAAAAGAGATATTAATTGTGGAAAACCTGACCGGCCTGGACCGGATCGACGGCGGACGGCCGCTTTTTTGCTGTTTCCCGCTGAAAATGGAAGGAGCGGAAGGATCCCCGGTGCGGGCTGTTGCCATCATTGACTGAATAAAGTACCTCCTGCTGCAGAAACTAACTGCCAGGAGGTGTTTTATCATGCAACTGACGCAAAAAGAACGCATGCTGCTGGAGGACCAAAAAAAGCACGAAGAAGTATGTATCAAAAAATACACGGAAGCGGCGCAAAAAGCAAGCGACCCGCAGTTAAAGCAGCTTTTTTCCACTTATGCGGCCCAGGAAAAGCAGCATTACCAGACTCTTGACCAGATGCTTTCAGGGCAAATACCGCAGCAGAATACCCAGTCAGGGCAGAGTGCCGGCCAGGGGCAGGCGATGCAGGCGGCCGGCAACGCAGGGCAGCAGGGAGTGCAGTCCGGGACAGGCAGTAAAATGGATGCAGATTTATGCAACGATTTACTCATGACAGAGAAATATGTCTCCGGGACCTATGACACTGCTATTTTTGAGTTTACCGATCCCCGGGCCCGGCAGGTCCTGAACCATATTCAAAAGGAAGAGCAGCAGCACGGAGAGGGTATTTTTACTTACATGCAGGCCCATGGCATGTATCAGCCCTCCTGAAATCAGCTTCGCGCCGGTTTATGCCGGCGCTTTTGCTTGTTTTTGTCAAATGCTGACGAAAGTAAGAAAAAATTAATAACTCCAAAGCAGCAACTATTTACAATTAGCATTAGGCCTGTCCGGCAGTATTTATCATTCCAGCCAGGAGGAGGGTTTTGCAGATGTTATGGAAGGAAAAATATAAAATCGGCGTGGACCTGATTGATCAGCAGCATCAGGAATTGTTTCGCAGAGTGACTGATTTTATTGTTACGGTCCGCGGGCAGGGTGACTGGGAAGAAAGGCTGGCTAAAGTGAAAGAGACACTGGCTTTTATGCAGGAATATGTAGTGACTCATTTTGCCGATGAAGAAGCTTATCAGGCCGGCATTAACTACCCGGGGCTGGCAGCACATCAACAGATACATGACAACTTTAAGCGGGAAATAGATGAGTATGCGAAAAAATTTGCCGCTACCGGTTTTGATGAGGACTTAGTCCAGAGTTTTGGCGGCAAACTGATGGCCTGGTTAATTAATCATGTGGCCAGAGAGGACCAACGTATCGGAAAATTTGTCCGGCAGGAGGTGCGGTGAAATGAAAGAACAATTTGTTGATTCTTTCCTGAGAGCAGTGCAGGATGTATTTGCCCTGATGCTGGACCTCCAGGCGGAAAAAGCCAATGAAGAAAAAGTGGAAAAGATTGTCACCACAGACGGTGCCAATGTGACGATTGGCATCAGTGGTGACCTGTCAGGCTCTGTTCTCTTTACTTTTCCGGAAAAGACGGCTTTGGCAATGGTAAAAATTATGGCAGGCATGGAGATAGACAAGATGGACAGTTTTGTTGTTTCCGCCTTAAGTGAGGTTGCCAACATCATCAGCGGCAACGCAGTCACCAATTTAAACGGTTATAATTTCTCCTGCGATCTTGCACCGCCGCAAGTGGTGGATGCGGAAGACGTTTCCGCAGACAGGGAAGCTGTCAGGCTGCCTGTAAAAACGGGTATTGGTAAATTTTCCCTGAATATAGCGCTGGGAGCAGACAAATAATCATACATGGACAAAACGGGAAAACAAAAGCAGGCCTTGTGAGCCTGCTTTTCGCTTTACTCTGATTTGCCCTGATTTTCCTTGTAAGAAATGTTTAATTCCAGCAGCCTGTTATTGTCAAAATGCAGTGGTATGCAAATAATCACCGCATTTTGGATGCTTAACTGCATATTTTCCCCCGTCAGTGTGGTGGGGGGCGTCATATTAATACTGAGGCCGATGTTGGAAAGCAAAATGCCTGCATTACCAAGAATCATATTGCAGAGTTCGGCAATGGCACTTTTGGCCATTTCGTCCAAGGCGGGAACAGCAACGCCTCCCATCATCAGCGAAGCCACATGGCAGGCCAAATCCTGGTTCAGGCTGATGGTGACACTGCCCTGGATGTCTCCTGTAATGCCAATCAAAACAACCAGGCTGTCGCTTTTATATGGTGTTTCTTTGCGGTAGGCTTTACCAACCTTTACCTCGACCCCAGTTGTCTGC
>DUUE01000031.1 GCA_012841735.1 Bacillota bacterium
AAAATGTTTTCCGCCTGTCCTGCATGCCCCAAAAGAAACAAAAGCTGCGCGCTGTCCATCCTTTCCAGAGAATGTTTCATCATTTCAACTTCGTCCAGGTGCAGCTGTAGCTGCATGACGGCGGAATCGGCGGCGGACTGCAGCTGCAAAATACGGTTTACTGCAATCCCCCCCGCCAGAAAAACCGCGGCAATCAGCAGTATACACCCTGCTATCGTTCTCTTGCGCAAACTTGTCATTCCCCTCACCCCCCGAAGCACATCTGCATACGGCGCAGAAACTTCGCCTTTTTATTTGGTCCGGCGAAAAGTAAAAGAACAAATTTTTATCTCTGTTAATTACTGCTTTGCAGCGGTTGCCTTTTGCTGCTGTATCCGGGCAAGCTGTTCATCAGTCAGGTTGTAAAACTGGAAAATAATGACGGACAAAAGCGCCAGGAATGCCGGAATCAGCGTGGTTAAGGAACTGATGGCATCTGTTACGGCCGCCGTCGGCACTTTGTTGGCTTCATATCCCACCAGGGCAAGGCTGTAGCCGGCAAGCCCCCCGGCCAGGGCGATGGCTGCTTTGATCGGCATGGATGTCATGGACATGACAATGCCTTTCGCATTTTTGCCCGTCTTCCATTCGGCATAATCGGAAACATCGGAAAAAAGCACACTGGAAAGATTAAGAACAATACTGTTGCCGACTGAAAACAAAGCGCAGAAAGCAATAAAGACGGCCGTCTGTCCGGCAAAACGCCAGGCAGCCAGCATAGCGGCACAGGAAATACACATACCGATAACCCAGGTTGTTTTCTTGGCAAAAGACCGGGCTATGGGCTGGCCGAGCAGGGAACCAAGCAGTGCCCCTGCGCTCAGGCTGGTAAAGAAATAAGTCGTCCCCGACATATCCCGGGCAACATACTTAAAGTAATAAACGGCGAAACTGAAGACAATGGAAAAGGCGGTGTTGCGGCTGATTTCTGCCAGGACCAGCACCACCAGCGGCCTGTTGTGAAAAATTTGCCTGGCCATCTCCCGCACAGTAACGGCCTGCCGCTTCTCCCTGACAGCTGTTTCCGGCTCAAAACCCCTGGCGGCATGGGCCATGAGGAGAAAACCGGCAACCTGCAGCACGGCAAAAACAATAATCGTCAGCAAAAATCCCCGGGCTTCGTTGCCGCCCCCCAAAGCCATGATCATGGGCATGGTAATGAGGCCAAAAAGTATCTGACCGGATGACATAACCTGCACCCTGCGGCAGGACAGGCGGACACGATCTTCAGCCGTGGTGGCAATGACAGGATAGAGGGCAAACTGTGCCACCTCCGAGAGGTTAAGAAACACATGGGCCACAATATACATACAGCCCATAAACATAAGTTTAACCCCCGCGGGCAGGGCAAAATCCGTAAACATCAGGACGCCGAAAACTGCGGCCATGGGGGGAGCAATCAGCAGCCAGGACCTGTATTTCCCCCAGCGTAAATTTGTTTTCTCCACAATCCCGCCGCTGACCGGCACGGAAACAGTGTCAACAATGCGGGCGACAAGTAACAGTGAACCCACTGCTGCGGCACCAATCCCGACCACATCAGTCAGAAAATAGACATAATAACTGGAGATGAGACACATCATTAACACAAAACCTAATGTTCCGAAAGCAAATGCATTAATTACACTCTCTTTCAGCCTGGCCATTTTTTCCTCCCTGTCTGCTTGCACACTTGCCTGCATTCAGCTGTAACTATTCTTCGGGCTATATTTCAGCATATCAGTATTTGCATTATTCATACTGCTGCTATAATATTCGTGCCGGCCCCGCCCCTTTTCCTCCCGGCAGGCAAAAATTATTTAGCCTTTGCCGGGCAATTTTGTCCGCCGCCAGGCGGCGGCTGCCAATTTCTTTGCCCTTGATTTTTGCAGTCGCTTGCGTTACAATGATTAATGCACACGGGCGTGTAGCTCAGCCGGGAGAGCGCTTGGTTCGCATTCAAGAGGCCAGGGGTTCAAGTCCCCTCACGTCCACCATAACATGGGGCTATAGCTCAGGGGGAGAGCGCCTGACTCACATTCAGGAGGCCACTGGTTCGATCCCAGTTAGCCCCACCATGAAAAACCCCGATAACATCGGTGTTTATAGATATTAGAAGGCCCGTTAAGGGCCTCTAATTTACCAGTTATTAGTTAACGTGTGATTAGCGTGTGCTTACAGCTCCGAAAGAAAAAAGCGTGTGATATTACAACCACAATATATTGTGGTACTATATGTTGTGACTCCCCGCAGGTCATGGAAAGAGTATATGGTAAACCTAATCTGGTTGTGATTTCCATGTGGAACCGCAGGAGGTTGTCCGGGATAGTGGGTGTGTCATTGCTGGTGGCGAACACGTACCCGCTTTTCATCCCGGCTTTTTCTTGTAATTCCATAAGCTTCGCAAGCCGGTCGCGTACATATCTGGATATGGGGATTTCGCGGTCCGGGTACGCCCGCTCAATAGCGGGCATTTTTGTTTAGAAGACTGTTGATTTCTCGCTGCTCCGCAGGGAACTGTTACCCAAGTTATCAAGTAAGCATCCCGACGAATTCCCGCCTCGCAGAACCTCTTTTCTGCAGAGTTTAACGATTAGACCTATGTGCTTCGCGGGCTTCTGTATTGCTTTTAATTATCTGCCCACATTTCGCACTGCCCAATAACGGTGGCAACGGCGTCTTCCATTCCCTCCGGCGGGTATTTGTATTTCCTCAGCAGCTTTTTGACCATGCGACGCATCCCCGCGCGTGCAGACTCTTTCTTCTGCCAGTCTATCGTGCGATTCTTTCGAAGCATATCCGTAAGTTCGCGGGTCATGGCTACAAGTTCTTCGTTGCTATAAAAATCCTTTATGGCTTCTGGACGGGTAAGCGCGTCGTAAAAGGCCATTTCTTCCTCGTTAAGGCCCAGCGCTTCACCCTCTGCTTGTGCAGAAGCCATTTCTTTTGCCATCTTTAATAGTTCAGCAATGACTTCCTCATTGGTAATCATGCCGTTAATGTACGCCTTCATGGCGCGGGAGAGCATCTCTGAAAACTTTTCACTCTTGACAAGGTTAGAACGACGATAGAGAGAAATTTGCTCGGCAAGCAGCTTCTTAAGGATTTCAACCGCTAGGTTTCGCTCCTTCATTTTGCCGATTTCTTCCAGGAATTTGGGGTCAAACAGCGAGAAGCCCGTATCCACATCTGAAAACAGATTTATAACGCCTTCACTCTTGATGCTTGCTTTCAACAGCTCGCTGATACGTTCGTTAATCTCTTTAAAAGAGAGCGGCTTTTTCTCTCCCGTAATGCGGGTTAGGACCGTCCTAACTGCTTCAAAATAAGCCGCTTCCAACCTTTGCTCTGCGGTTAAAAGCGAACGGCAGAGAGACAGCGCCTGACGCAGTAGCATGGCTTCTTTTATAAACAGGTCTTTCTTGCTCGGCTTTTCACCATCCCACGAACCAGGGATAGTTGTATTTCGCCAGTCAAATACGTCACTGTCGGAACGGTTCACCTCAACGGCAGTTATAAAGTTCACGCCGCCTGCAATGGTTTTGGCGCGGACTAGGTCGCTGTCGGTAGTCAAGAACGCAGAATAATCGTAACCATGGAACAGGTTCCGGCAAACTTCCAGTTTCTCGATAAATTTCGGCAGGGCTGTTCTGGCGATATGCATGTCGCCGTAATTCTTCTTGTCCCGGTTTGTATAGTCGTTCATCGCCTGCTTCAGGGCCGAAGCGATGCCGACATAATCGACCACCAGCCCGCCTTCTTTATCTTTGTAAACGCGATTGACCCGGGCGATTGCCTGCATCAGGTTGTGCCCGGTCATTGGTTTATACACATACATTGTGGCAAGAGATGGCACATCGAAACCCGTTAGCCACATATCCACCACAATGGCAATTTTAAAAGGATCGTTGTCGTCCTTAAACTGTTTTGCCAACTCATCGCGGTTACGCTTATTTCCGATAATACCGTGCCAATCCTCGGGGTCCTGATTGCTCTCTGTCATCACCACGTGAACTTTCTCTCTCCACTCGGGGCGCAGCTCCAACAGCTTGCGATAGATCCTCATGGCTATGGGACGAGAATAAGCCACAATCATGGCCTTGCCAGTCAGTTCGTATTGGCGGTTTTCCTCGTAATGTTTGACGATATCCTCGCACAGGGTCGTTATGGTCTCTTCTGCTCCGAGAATAGAATCTAAACGCCCAAGTTCCCTTTTACTCTTTTCGATGGCATAAGCCTCGGCGCTTTGCGCCATGATGTCATACTCTTCGTCAATCATCCGCAGAACGTCTTCGTTCAGTTTCAAGTTGATAACGCGACTCTCGTAATAAACAGGCACAGTTGCACCGTCTTCAACAGCCTGGGTCATATCATAAATATCTATGTAATCGCCAAAAACCTCAATAGTAGAGCGGTCCTTGCTGGATATGGGCGTGCCTGTAAAGCCTATGTACGTGGCGTTGGGCAAGCTTTCCCGAATGATAAGTCCGAAGGTTTTTTTAATACGTCCGGTTTCCGTGTCAACCTTCGCTTCCACATACTGGCTGCGGTGAGCCTCGTCTGCCATTATGACAATGTTTCGCCGTTCGGAAAGCACTTCTTCGGATTCTTCAAATTTCTGTGCCGTTGTGAAAATTATCCCGTGTGCCTGGCGCCCGGCAAGCAGTTCTCTTAAATGTTTACGGCTTTCGGCCTGTACGGGGGTCTGCCGTAGGAAGTTCGAACACTTGCTAAATTGGCCAAAAAGCTGGTTGTCTAAGTCGTTGCGGTCGGTAATGACGACAATGGTCGGAGAGCTCATGGCGTCCTGCAGCAGATGGGCGTAGAAAATCATCGACAGCGACTTACCGCTGCCCTGTGTATGCCAGAATACGCCACCCCTGCCGTCCGCAGCAGCTGCCTTTTTGGTGGACTCAATTGCTTTTCTCACGGCGAAGTATTGATGATAACCGGCCAAAATCTTGGCGTCGCCGGAGAAGCAGATGAAGTTTTTAATTATATCCAGCAGCCGCGCCTTCTCGAACATTCCTTCAATAAGGGTGTCAAACTGGGCGTATTTCGTATTTTCGTAACTGCCGTCCTTTGATTTCCATTCCATGAAACGGTCTTCGCTTGCAGTAATGGTACCTGCCTTCGATATAGCAAGGTCGCTCATCACAAGAAAGGCGTTGTAGACGAACAGGGACGGAATCTCGTGCATGTAGTTGCGCAGTTGCAGGTATGCCTCAGACGCGTCAGTTTCTTCTCTAGACGGGGATTTGAGTTCAAATACGACCACGGGCAGGCCGTTTAAAAAGACGATAATATCCGGGCGCTTTGTGCTGTTTTCGACGATAGTCCATTGATTGGCCATGGTGAAGGTATTGTTATCAACGTTTTTATAGTCCACCAAATGCACTAGGGAAGAACGCTGCTCACCGTTGTGAAAATAGCTCACCGAGACGCCGTTTTAGAGGTAATCCATAAACTGTTTGTTCTTATTTAAAAGCGAGCCGCCTTCTAGATTTTTCAGCTTGTAGACGGCCTCGGTGAGGGCTACATCCGGCAAAGAGGGATTAACCCGGCGCAACGCAGGCAGAATCTCGTCCATAAAAAGCGGCTCGGAATATTCCCGCTCCAGGTCGGGTCCGTAGATATGGTTATACCCAAGCGTGTCGCGAAAGATTTCGATAACTGCGCTTTCGAAGTTGGCCTCGTTCATCGGATTACCTCCTTCTGGCTTCATCGGAAGGTTTTGCGGTGTTAGGTCGTCAAGTGATGTATTCTAAATCAGCAACGGACAACTCGCCGGACATTAGGCGGGGAAGGAGAGTGTTTCTAATCTGACGTAGTCGCAGATTTTCAAGGTAGTTTTGTTCAAATTGTGCGTAAATAGCCGCTACCTTGTCACAGAAACAATCGATGATGTCATCGGTGGGTATAACCACGGTAAATGAGAGCGTCTCACTTGGTATCGCTCGTTGCCGACTGCCTGTCGACCCAGTAATGTGAGATAATAGGAAATCAGTAAATGCTGGGCTGTCAATGACTGCGTAATAGAAGTCTTTATGAGCAGGGTTCTTGGCCCGATAAACCATGAATTCAGTTGAACATACAGGGTGACTACTGATACAGTATGGTCTCCAAATACGTTTTTTGTCCGGATTAAGCTTGGAAATCAAGAAACAGTTTTTGTCCACGATATACTTATTGCTTTTAATTTCGGAAGCTAGTTCAAAAACGGGTAAGCGGTTTTCATCAAAAGCAGGGATACTGTAATGCTCCAAGATAATATCGGAGCAGGACTGAGGATTCATTGTCTTCGTACTAATCTCGACGACCTCACCAAGCGGAACTTCCCGCCAATCGCTGGGCATCTCTCCACCAAACGGTTCGAAATCCACGAACCACGACTTGAAAATGGCCTGCGCTATCTGCTCTAAATGCTGATTTATCGCGTTGTTGATGGCAATTTTATCGTCTAGTATCCGCAAAGTATGCCCTATCTCTATTTGCTCGTCTAAAGGAGGAACAAGAATTTCAATGTTCTTTAGTACTCCTTCTTGAACGCGTTGACGGCCAGAGCTACCAACCATCGATTTGATGGCTATCTCTCTTAATTGTGTACTCAAAGCCAAGTAGTAAATAAAGTCTTTGTCGCTAATGCCTGGCTTAGCTCGCATAACAATAAATTCTGTCGAACCAAAACCAACTTCGCCGGCATCCAGAATATTAACCTGCGCGGTTTTACCATTTTCAAGGCATGGTGTAATACGCGCCATTAGAGTATCTCCATTGCGAAATTTTGAACCACCATTAAACGGCGAAACTTCATAAGAGGAAATATCCCGTGTAAATGGTTGCAATTGTCCCATTAACACTTTTTTCGCCATCTTACCTTTGGGAATGCTCTCTCTTGGGTTGAACTCAATAAAGTCCTCGAGCTTTAACACTCGCCAATCAGATTTCATACCCAATCGCCCCCAGTCTTTTGCGAATTTCCTCCTCTAGTTCATGGGAGCGCTTGAACATCTCCGAAAGCTCGCCCGTCAACCGCGCCATCTTTTCTTCAAAAGGCTCTCCATCGTCCTCCTGCTCCTCAATGCCGACATAACGGCCGGGCGTGAGGATATAATCCTGCTTTGCGATTTCCTCAGTCGTGACAATGGCGCAAAAACCCTTTACCTCCTCAAGCGTTCCGTCGTTGAACGCCTTGAATGTGTCGGCAATTTTCGCTATGTCCTCGTCCGTCAGCTCCCGCAGGCGGCGGGTGACCATTATGCCCGTCTTACGTGCGTCTATAAACAGTGTCTTTCCCTTTTGTTTCTTATTTCGGCTGATAAACCATAGCGATACCGGAATCTGTGTAGTGTAGAACAGCTGCTTTGGCAACGCGACGATGCCCTCGACGAGGTCGTCTTCAATAATTTTGCGGCGGATTTCGTCTTCTCCGCCAGTCTGGGACGATAGGGAGCCGTTGGCGAGAACAACACCCATTTTGCCGTTCGGGGCAAGATGGTATATCATGTGCTGAAGCCACGCGAAGTTTGCGTTGCCCGCTGGCGGCAGTCCGTACTTCCAACGCGGGTCGTCGTTAAGCGAACCGTCGTTCCAATCTGAAAGATTAAACGGTGGATTGGGAAGGATGTAGACGGCCTTCAGCGTCGGGTGCAGGTCGTTATAGAATGTGTCGTCGTGGTAGGGGCCAAGGTCAGCCTCAATGCCGTGGATGGCAAGGTTCATGATGGCCATTTTGCGGGTGGTGGGGTTGGAGTCCTGCCCGTAAATGGAAAGGTTGCCGATGTTGCCGGAATGGCTCTCAACGAATTTCGATGACTGAATGAACATACCGCCGGAGCCGCAGCATGGGTCGTAAACACGACCTTTAAACGGCTGCAAAACTTCCACCAGCGTCCGCACCACGCAGGACGGCGTATAGAACTCGCCAGCCCGCTTGCCTTCCTGCTCGGCGAATCTGGCGAGGCAGTATTCGTAAGTGCGACCCAAAATATCTTTATCCGTTCCGTGCTCTATCATCTGAATATTGGTAAAAAGGTCAACTACGTTTCCAAGGCGGCGCTTGTCCAGTTCGCTGCGGGCGTAGTTTTTCGGCAAAACGTCTTTCAGGCGCTTGTTCTCTTTTTCAATCTCCCGCATGGCTTCGTCTATGACCGTGCCGATTTCCTCCCTATGGGCTGCCTCGACAATAACGCTCCACCGCGCCTGCGGGGGGACGTAGAAAACGTTTTTCTCTAGGTAAGCGTCTTTGTCCTCCACGTCATCGTCATCGGCCAGCAGTTCGTTGTACCGTTCCTCGAACTTGTCCGATATGTATTTAAGAAAAATCAGCCCCAGCACGACGTGTTTGTATTCCGCCGCGTCTATGTTGCCGCGCAGGATATCCGCAGCAGCCCATATTTGCTGTTCGAAACCGATAGATGCCGTGTTATTACCGTTAGCCATTCAAGTTTCCTCCAATATATCTGTTTCCAAAATTAGGATAATTTAAGGTTTCTGCTTTGCTAAGATAAAACGCGAATGAACTGAAATAAAGCGCAAGTTTTACTGTCAATTTGTTTCATTATAACACAAAATATTACAATACTGAATATTTATATAAATCGGCATAATAGTATCGGAATTCCCAGAATCTATCTTATAGTTAGGGTATATTCAAAGCTTTTAAGCAAACTAAAGATAAAAATAATCCAAAACTTAATCATCCGTTTCTTGCAGGGTATCATCTAGACCTTTGAGATAAGAGGTTCGCTAGGAAGGTATCGACTTACTGGGGCGTTGTCAAGTGGTAAGGCACGAGACTCTGACCCCGCAATCGAGGTTCGAATACTGCCCCCCCAGCCACATGAAAATGTGCCCGGTCTTTTGACTGGGCTAAATCATTGCACGCGCATACAACAACATATAGGGTTGGCCTCCTGGCAAAACAGAACCTATATATAGTATTGACCTCCTGACGAAGCGTGTGCTATTCGTGTGCTACGGGTATTATAAATACTGTCGAAATATGGTATAATGCATAATCTGCGGCTGAGAAGAATGCTTATAATATGGGCATTCTGGGCGATTCTGTATTTTAGAAACTGTCGAATTGTCTGACTCACATTCAGGAGGCCACTGGTTCGATCCCAGTTAGCCCCACCATTTTAAAAAAGTGCCACGGGTTTTTTGATCCGTGGTTTTTTTTTGCTGCAGGCCACAACAGCTTTAACTTTTTATTAAGAAAAAAAATATTTTTAATCCGACAGGTTACAGCAAATTTTTCAGCAGTTTTTTGTTATTATATCATTGTTCGAATGATTTCGCAGCCGGGGGGGCGTATAGTGATAACACGGGAAAAAATTGTATTACACAAGCAAGATTTTGGTGTTCCTGTAGAAAAAAAATTCTGGCAGGAGTACTCCGATATCATTTTGAACAACGCAACTGCCGCAATCATCGCCATTGATTGTGAGGAACGCATCACTCTTTTTAACCGGCAGGCAGAGCAGGATTTTGCCAAAAAAGCAAGCGATGTGATCGGACTGCCGCTGAAACAGGTTTTTCCACACCTGGCAGACCACGAACACTATCTGCTTTTAGCCCTGCACCAACAGCGTGAATTAAAAGATACGGAAAGATACTACTGCCCTTATACCAATAAAAGCGGCGTGTTCTGCCACACCGTCACGGTGGTAAAAAACGCCCGCGGCGAGATTGGCGGGGCTGTCTGGCTGCGCCGGGATCTGACTTATATACGCCGCTTTCAGCAGGAAATGAGCAATGCTGCAATCCAGGCATCAGTCAGCCAAATTGCCGCAAACACAGCCCATGAAATCCGCAATCCACTGACAACAGCCAGGGGGTATATCCAGTTTGCACTGCGCCAGGAAGGCAAACCTGTTGCGTCTTACCTGAAAACAGCATTGCAGGAGATTGACCAGATTGACAGGATTATCACGGAACTGCTGTCCTTCTTTCAGCCCCGCGCAGAAGGGCTGCAGCTGATTAATATCAATGATATCATTGAAGATTTGCTCGGCCTGACACAGAACACGGGGTCTCTTGCCAACATTGTGTTTGCAGCTTCGCTTGATAAAAATATGCCCCCCTTCCTGGCCGATGCGGCACAGATTAAGCATGCACTCCTGAATATCCTGCGCAATGCCATGGAAGCGCTGCCCAAAGGCGGCACCATTGCCATCAGCTCCGCTTTTAACAGTGAGATGGAAGAAATCTGTCTTACTGTTTCCGATTCGGGTACAGGCATCAGGCAGGAAGATCTTGACCGGGTTTTACGCCCGTTTTTTACCACCAAAGAAGCTGCCCTGGGCTTGGGACTTACACTGGCCAACCGCATCATTCAGCATCATGGCGGGCAAATTAAGCTGGAAAGCACCTGG
>DUUE01000033.1 GCA_012841735.1 Bacillota bacterium
GTGCCGCGATAAACCAGGTAGCAACGACCGTTATCGTCCAGCACCTGCCGCTTTGCCACGTCCAGCCCGATGAGATAGTTAAAGGTCTCGGGAAGGTCCACTTTTTGAACACGAGTCTCGCCATCGCGGTAAATGTGCAAGCAGTAGTCGAAGGGCTTACTGAGTTTTTCCACATTCAGCAGAGTTTCGCTTTTGCGCGTCTCCCACCGAAGCATGTACTTGAGCAAGTAGTCCTCGAACTGCAACGCTATCTGCCCGGCGCTTTCGTCGAAGGACAGGTTGTTGAGGGCGTCTTCGTAGGATTCCAGGCGTATTACCTTGATGATACGCGGGCCCCGCTTGGCTTCTTCTGCTGTGGCCACACGTTTGGGCTTACCGTCCTTCCATTCCGGCGAGAAGGTGACTTTCTTCAAGCGCGGCAGGAGAACGGTATCAAAGTAATCCGCCATCTCCACCAAGATAAACTTCCGCCGCCCGCCGTCTTCGCGGTTCAGGTTGATGACGGCATGGCCGGTGGTGCCGGAGCCGGCAAAGTAGTCGAGGACTGTATCGGATCCAATCGTCGACATTCGGGCAATCCTGCTGATTAGACGGCTAGGCTTCGGGTTAGAATACATATTTGCCTCTCCGAAGAGGTTTTCAAGTTCAGAAGAAGCTTCTTGATTGCTTCCATAGTCATCGTGACTCCAGAAGTTATGCGGCGACTGCCCTTTCTGCCTTTCGCTTAGATAGTATTTCTTGCGAGGTAGACCATGCCCTCCCTTGGGGAAATAGATGATACCTTGGGAAAGATACTCTTTAAACGTTTCTTCAGAGCCCAGCCATTCTTCCTCAAACACTTTGCCTGTTGGACTTACAATTTTGTATCGCGTCCCAGATTGTCCTTTACCAGCTTTCCATGGCTTTGACTCCCACGGTCCACGAGGGTCGTTATCCGGGTTTTTATATTGACCTCTCCTCGCTTCGGTAAGTGGAATACCGTAGAAGGAGCGGATTGATTTCAGATGTGCAGAATTATTTGCATAGACGATCACATACTCTGCCACCTTCGCTATCATTTTTGTAGGATCATTTGGCTGGTTATGCCTCCTGCGCCATGTGACCGTGGATTCTAGGTTGGATGGACCGAAAACTAAATCGCACACGTGTCTCAGGTTATGTGCCTCGTTCTCATCAATGCTTGCGAAAAACAACCCGTCCTTCCGCATCCACTCTCTTGCCAGTACCAACCTGTCCGCCATCATACTCAGCCAGCAGGAGTGCTGGTAGCTGTCGCGATAGAAGAACTCATCGTTGCCTGTGTTGTAGGGCGGGTCGATGTAGATGCACTTCACACGCTCACGGTACTTCTCCTGGAGCAGGTTGAGCGCCTGCCAGTTTTCGGAGTGTATCAAGAGGCCATCAGTCATCTCATCCAAATCGTCAAAACTCGCCAGCAAGCGGTCGGTGAAGTCTGGCGGAAAGTGGCGGGTATCCAGCGGCAGGGAAGGATGTGCTTTGAGAAAGGCCATACGGCCTTCGGGCGTTCGCCAGTTGCCAGAAAACAGGTCTTGTGGCAGGTTATCAATGGCTAAGATCTTCTCCCACTCCTCCCACTGCGCCTCGTTTTCGGCGATCTCGGGGTAGAACGTCTCGGGAATGTTCCCCACGGTGATGACGTAAAAAGTCTCCGTGACGAATTTCTTCTTCTCCCAGAGCATCTTCTGGAAGTCTTCAA
>DUUE01000371.1 GCA_012841735.1 Bacillota bacterium
CCACGGTGGCAAGCAGGCTGCTGGCTTTTTCCGGAGAAAAGGGCAGGCCGCGCACCCCGGCAAAAAACTCCAGGTTCTCCACGGCGGAAAGCTCCCCGTATAATTCCAGGTCGGGTGATACCAGCCCGATGTGGTCCCGCCTTTTCTGGCGATCAAGCAGCCTGCCGTCGATTGTGATTTCCACTTCTCCGGACGTGGCCGGAACCAGCCCGCAGATGATGCGCAGGAAGGTTGTTTTGCCCGCGCCGTTGGGCCCGAGCAGGGCAAAAACGGAATGGCAGGGAATCGTGACAGAAACGTCCGTAAACAGCCTGCGGCGCCCGTAAGCCTTGGTCAGATTTTTCAGCACCACTTTCGCCTGCATCTGTCACGCTCCTTTTACCTTTTGAGGTACATTTTGCTATCAAGCTAGTATACCACCGGATTTTGTGCAAACGGTGAACAGATTGTGTCAAAACAGTGAACTTTACAGACAAAAAGCGCCGCTTTCGGCGCTTTAATACTTCTGCAGGCTGCATGACGAATCCTTTCCGCAGGCGGTTTAATGCGGCGCGAACTGCTGCAGCCACAGGGCAAAGATCACCAGTGTCCAGATTTTGCGGCTGTTGTCCGCCCGCCCTGCGCGATGGTCGGCAAGCAGCCCGCGGATAAAAGGCAGGTGAAAATAGCGGGCGTGGGGGCCGTCTTGTAAAAGTGACGCCACCTCCCCGGCCAGGCGGCTGCGCAGCCAGACCCTTGTGGGTACGGGGAAACCGCGCTTGGGCCGGTTGACTGCGGAGGGGGGCACCAGGTCGGCAAAAGCCCGGCGCAACACATATTTTGTCAGTCCGTTTTTAATTTTATAACCGGTGGGGATGGTGGCGGCAAGTTCAAAGACATGGTGGTCCAAAAACGGGACCCGCAGTTCCAGGGAATTGGCCATGGTCATTTTGTCCGCCTTGACCAGAATGTCCCCCGCCATCCAGGTATGCAGGTCAAGATACTGCATGGCCGTGACATCATCATACTGCGCCGCCTCCCGGTAGTAAGGGGCTGTCACGGCCGTGGGCGGCCGGTAATTTTTTTGCCGCAGCAATTTCTGTTTTTCCGCTTCCGTAAAAATTAAGGCATTGCCGAAAAAACGCTGCGCCAGCGGGGTCGCCGCCCGTCTCAGGTAATTTTTCCCGGGCAGGATGCCGGGCCAGAGGGAAGCGGCGGCAGTCACCAGCGGCCGGGGCAGCAGTGACAGGGGGCGCAGGGCCTGCGGCTCCCTGTAAATCCCGTAGCCGCCGAAAACCTCGTCCGCACCTTCCCCCGACAGGGTCACGGTGATTTTTGTGCGCGCCATGCGCGCCACATAATAGAGGGCAATGCCAGCCGGGTCAGCCACCGGGTCGTCAAAGTGCCAGACAAGCCTGGGCAGGTTGTGCCAGTATTCCTCCGGGGTAATCAGGTATTCCTCATGGTCCGTTTCCAGGTAGCGGGCAGTTTCCGCCGCCTCGGACAGTTCACTGTAGCCCGCCTCCGCATAGCCCACGCTGAAAGTGGAAACCGGCCCCAGTTCACGCAGCAGGCTGACAATGACCGTGGAATCAATCCCGCCGGAAAGAAAAGCGCCCCAGGGCACGTCGGAGCGGGTATGCAGGCGCACCGCTTCTCTCAAAACCGCCCGCACTTCTTCCTCCACTTCAGGCAGGGGCCGCTTTTGGGGCAAAAAAAACGCCTGCCAATAACGTGTGAGGGCAAGTTTTCCCCCCTGCCAGACAAAATAATGGGCGGGCGGGATTTTATAAACGCCTGCAAACATGGTTTCCGGCTCGGGTACATACTGAAAAGTCAGGTAATGGGGAATGGCACCGCTATTGACACGGACCGCAAAAGAGGGCAGCCTGGTAAAGGCCTTTGCTTCCGAGGCCAGGGCGAAATAGTCCGGCGTTTCCGTATAATACAGCGGCTTGATGCCAAAACGGTCACGCGCCCCGAAAAAAAGCTGTTTCTTCCCGTCATAGAGACAAAAGGCAAACATGCCGCGCAGGCGGTGTACACAGTCAAAACTTTCTTCTTCATACAGGTGCAGGACAACTTCACAGTCGCTGTCGCTGCGGAAGACATGCCCCCGCCGCACAAGTTCCGCCCGCAACTCCAGGTAATTATAGACTTCGCCGTTAAAAACCAAAAGCAATGACCCGTCTTCATTGGCCATGGGCTGGCGCCCCCGCTCGGACAAGTCAATAATTTTCAGCCGGCGGAAAGCCAGGGCCGCCGGACCGGCAAAGCTGACGGCACTGTCGTCAGGGCCGCGGTGGGCAAAGGTTTCCGTTACCGCCTCCAGGTCCGGCCAAAACTTGCCGGTCCCTTTCTGCCAAATGCCGAGAAAGCCGCACATATGTAAACCTCCTTGGGGAGAGATCAGTTTACTATATGCGGCTTTTTGCTTTTTTGGCATAGGGACGGACAAGAACTTTGCAAGTTTCCCGCCGGCAGCATTTACAGTTTCAGGTCGTAATCGCCGTATTTAATTAACCCGCTTTTGCGCAGCCATTCG